>JAOPWT010000560.1 GCA_025965555.1 Mycobacterium sp. | reverse complement strand
CGCTACTGGGCTCCGCTGTGCCGATTGTTGGGACTCGGCGAGGCGGCCGACGATGAGCGGTTCGCGACACTGGAGTCCTTGGCCGCCAACGCCGATGAGGCCACCGCTCTGCTCGTCGGCGCCATCGGTTCGCGCACCTTCGCCGACTGCGCGCGACTGTTGAATCTGCTCGGCGGTCAATGGGCGCCGGTGCAGGACGCCTGGGAGGTCGCCAACGACGAGTCGTTGCTCGCCAATGGGCGGATCGCCGATGTCGAGGATGCGCAGGGCAACAGGCAACGGCTGGTGGCCAATCCGGTGAAGTTCGACGAGGCGGCCGCGGAGTTGAGCCGGGCGCCCATGTTCGCCGAACACACCGATGAGGTGCTGCGGGAGCTGGGCATGGACGACCACGACCTGATCGACCTGAAGATCGAAGGGGCCATCACCTGACCGCCAGACGGGTCAGATGAATCACTGGGGGCACCTCGGACCGATGCGACGCTCGATGGTGGCGACCGCGGGTCGGTCAGGTCCACACCATTGACGGTGGCGGCGTGAAACCGGGGTTGGCCAATGCCGTCGCCACGCCGCTGCCGATGGGGCCCGTTTCGTCGAACAGCGTCGCCACACCGGTGCCGATCCCGGCATGGGCGTAACGCGTCATCGAGGCCAAGCCGATGTAGACGCCCTTCGGCAAGCGACTCAGGGTGATCGTGTAGTCGGCGTTGATGAACTGCAGTCCCGCAGTGCCCCAATGAGTTAGCGAACTGGTGATGTCGCCGGCCATGACGGCGCGGACGAAGGGTGACAGCGGTTCGTCGTCGACCAGTAGCTTCGTTTCCCGCACCCAGGCGAACTTCTGCCCGTCGTGCCTCCATTCGGTGACACCGACCCCCGGACTGCCGACGACGGGATCGCGGCCGAACGAGTGCAGGAACATCGGAACGCCATCGGACGGCGCGTCGGTTTCAGCCGGGACCGCAGGCATCGTGACCGGGGACGTCCACACCGTGTCCGCAGTGTGCTCGCCGCGGCGAAGGAACAATGCGCTGGCCCGCGCCACCAAGACGTCGTTCTGAGTCATGACTGCGTCGATGAGCCGGAGCCGTCGGCCGTCTCGAACAACGGTCGAGTGGACCTGCAACGGCTGAAGAGCCACTGGTCTGAGCAGGTCCACCGTCAGCCGCGCGGGATGCAGGTCCACATCGTCGACCTCGCGCTCGACGGAACGCGCGAGCAGCCCACCGATGTAGTTGCCTGCGAGTGCCGGACCCCACGGCCCTCTGCCCAACGGGGTTGGTGCGTATGAGACGCCGTGGGTGACGAAGAAGCTGGTCGGTGCTGTCATTCGGGTCGAGATCTTTCGTTGCCCCCACTCCGTAGTCGGCAGCGCTCGACGAGGATCTGCGCCAGCCGTTCGGGGTGGCTGAACATCACCTCGTGGCATGCCTCGATGGGAATCACGTCCTGCACCCCACCGAGCGCCGCCATGCTGGCGTGCTGCGACTTCACCGAGAGGGCCCGGTCGCGGGTGGTCAGAATCCACGTGCGGGGCACGTCTTCGGGGAACCCGCTGCGGTCCACCGGCTCGGCGGGGATGCGTGCCGATTCGGCGTGCAGTTTCGACATCGTCAATGTGCTTTGCGCACGCGTCATTCCGTTGCAGAACGCCCATCGCGCGGCAGGCGCGGGAATCGACATCGGACGGCCGATGCGGGCGGCGCGCCGGGCGAAGACCGCCAATGGGCCGCCGAGGGTGTCGGCGATGGCCTTGCCCTGCGGTGGGACGAATGCGGAGGCCAGAATCATCTCGCGCACCCGGGAAGAGCCGAGTTTGGCCACGACACCGGGCACGGTCACCCCCGCCATGGAGTGGCCAACGATCACGATGTCGCCGAGGCCCGCAGCGTCGATGTCCGACACGACGGAGTCCACCCACTCACCGATGGTCACCGTCGCGAGGTCACCGGGCTTCGCGCCGTGGCCAGGGAGATCCACCGCCAGCGTGCGCAATTCCGGTGCCAGCCTTCGCAGTTCGGCTATCACGAGGTCCCAGCAGTCACCGGCGTGCTCGCCACCGTGGACGAGCACCAGATCGGGCAGAGTCATGATTGGCATCCTCGGGTCAGCGGTGGACGAGCTGTGACGCCAGCAGGTCGACGTCGGTGCGAAAGTCGGTGAAGCTCCTGCTCGCTGGCTCGATGGTGATCCAGTTGACTCCGGCGTCGGCGTAGGCGTCGACGCGGGGTCGTACGGCAGCACAGAACGCGGTGCAGTCGCCACTGGCGAGAAGGTCGGCCTCGAACGGGACGAATGCGACGTCGGCAGGTTCCCGGCCCAGCTCCGCGCGCCGCTTGTTGACCGCCCCGATCCAGTCGCCGAGCGTCTCGACGTCCTCGAGGGGACGAGCCCGGGTGATCGCGGCCATCTCACCGGTGGCCGCCATCGGCATCCAACCATCGGCCACCTCGACGACGCGGCGCTGGGCGGCCACGCCGTTGCCCCCGATCCAGATCGGGGGCCCACCCGTGGTCAGCGGCGGCGGCAGCGCGAGGTGGCCACTCACCCCGAACTCCGGTCCGACGTGGTCGACACCGGCCCAGGTCGCCTTCCACGCGGCGATCGCCTCGTCGAGCAGTGCGCCGCGACTCTTGAAATCAGCCCCGAGAGCCTCGAATTCGGATTTCAGGTAGCCGGCACCCGTCCCCAGCGTGAAGCGGCCGCCGGAGAGCACGTCGAAACTCGCTGCGGCCTTCGCCGTCAGGTACGGGCTGCGATACCCAGACACCAGAAGGTAGGTCATCAGCCGGATGCGCCTGGTGGCCGCGGCGGCGAAGCTCAGCGACACGAACGGATCGAAGGCATGGTGGCCACCGGTGGCGAGCCACTCCTTGTCCGGATAGGGGTGTTCGGACATCGAGAAGGCGTCGAAGCCCGCATCTTCCACGATCCGAGCGACGTCACCGATACCGGCTCCCTCACACCAACGAGTCCAGTGCTTGACTGCCCGCATGGGAAACATCAGGTTGTAGCGCACTCTTGCTCCTACTTCACTAGCGATCGGGCGATGACTTCGCGCTGGACCTCGGTCGCACCTTCGCCGAGCCGCTTGACCCGCAGATCGCGGAACCAGCGCTCCAGCGGCAGTTCCGTCGAAATGCCCAACGCACCGTGAATCTGGATGCAGCGGTCGATCACTCGGTAGGCCGCTTCGGTGCCGTACATCTTGGCCACCGACGCGTCGACCCTGACGTTGCGTCCCAAGTCTGCGTTCCAGGCCGCCTGGTACATCAGCAGCCGCGCGGCGCGAAGTTCCACCTCGCTGTCCACCAGCATCCACTGAATGCCCTGCTTGTCCGCCAGCCTGCCGCCGAACACGTCTCGATCCTTGGTCCACTGGCAGGTCAGGTCCAGGGCGCTCTGGGCGATGCCGATGGGGCCGCCGGCATAGATGATCCTGCCGTGGACGAGGAAGTCGCTGGCCAGTGAGAAGCCCTGCCCCTCAGCGCCGATCAGTCGGTCCGCCGGTATCCGGACGTTGTCGAAGTTCAATTCGAAGGGCGCGAAGGATGCCATGACCGGGATGCGGCTGAAGGTGACCCCTGGTGTGCCCTTCTCCAAGATGAAGGCCGAGATGCCTTGGCGCCCTTCGCCGGTGCGTGCATAGACCACGCCCCAGTCGGCATCCGGTGCGTGGGAGATCCACATCTTGGAGCCGTTGAGCACGTAGTCGTTGCCGGTGTGCGTGGCCTTCAGCTTGATCGCCCTGGCCGGGTCCGACCCACCGGACGCCTCGGTGATCGCGGTGTACGCCTTGGACATGGTGCCCTCGACGATCGGTTTGGCGTACTTCTCGAACTGTTCGGGTGACGCCTTGAACATGATGTTGGGCGGGTTGCCGCCGAAGGCGCCGAGGGCCGGAAAGAAGGCGCCCATCCGACATTTCGCGGCTTCCTCGGCGACGACCACCTGGCCGAGAACTCCAAGCCCCGCGCCGCCGTGCTCCGCGGGGGTCTGCAGCGCCCACAGGCCCAGACGGCGAGCCTCGGACTGCAGCTCGACCAGCTGCTCGCGGGGGAGCCCGACGGTGTCGTGGTCCAGCTTCTCCTCGACTGGATGCACGTGGGCAGCCATGAACCGCCGCACGGTATCGCGCAGCATCACCAGTTCCTCCGGCAGCTCCCATGCGCCAGAGGGCTGCTCGCTCACACCGTTTGGGCGGCCGGGGCCCGCAGATCGCGTGCGCTCTGCAGCTGCGGCTCGTGATTGGCCTCGTACCGCTCGATCCATTCGTGCGGCAACTTGCCCCACGCCTCGCCGATGCGCAGCCGCTGCGCGGAGCTGAACACCTCCGCTGCGACGACGTCACCGACGAAGATGGTGTTCTCGTCGTTGTCCAGCGAGCCGGTGATGCGGCATTCGACGTAGCTGTGCGCGTCGAGCAGGATCGGCGCACCAGTGACGCCGGGCTTGGTGCGCAGCTTCGCGATCTTGTCGCCGTCGCGGCCCGAGCTGCCACCGAGGGTCATCAGGATGTCCATCGACGCGTCGATCTCGTCGGGGGCCGCCGAGAGCATGTGCATGACGAAGACGCCAGAGTTCACCAGCATGTCGTGGGACTTGTTGTACTTGGTCAGGCTGACCGTGGCCCGTGGGAGCTCGGGCACGATGCTCGCCGACCCGGCCGACAGCGAGATCAGGCCGTTGGCGACACCGCCGTCGATGGTGGTCACCGCCACGGGAAAGGGACGCAGGCCGGCGAGCACTTTGTCCGCGGCTGCCAGGTCGGGTCGATGCTCTTCGCGCGAGCGCTCATCGGGTCGATGCTCTTCGCGCGAGCGCTCATCGGTCGTCATGGTGTGTGTCTCCTCTTGTGATCTGGCTGTCTAGCCGAGCGTGAACGGGTCGCGGGTTTCGCCGGACAGCTCCACCCACACCGCCTTGGTCTCGGTGAAGTCCTTGACGGCGTCGATGCCGTTCTCCCGGCCGATGCCGCTGTAGCCGACGCCACCGAACGGGACGTGCGGCGCGACGACGCGATAGGCGTTGACCCAGACCGTGCCTGCCCGCAGCTTGGCGGCCACGCGGTGCGCGCGGTGGACGTCCTTGGTCCACACCGAAGCGGCCAGGCCGAACTCGGTCGAGTTCGCGGCCGTGACGGCCTCGTCCTCGTCGGCGAACGTCATCACCGCCAGCACGGGACCGAAGACCTCCTCGGCCACGGCCCGCATGGAGGGGTCGACCCCGGTCAGCACCGTCGGCTTGACGAAGAATCCGCCAAGGTCGTGGTCCGGCTCACCGCCGTAGGCCACCGTGGCACCCTGTTCGCGGGCAGAGGCGAAGTGGGACAACACCTTTTCGTACTGCGGCTGATTCGACACCGGGCCCATCTCGGTCGCCGGATCCTTCGGATCGCCGAGCTTTATGGTGGCGGCACGGGCGACGATGCGCTCGACCAGTGCGTCCGCGACGCTCTCGTGGACCAGTAGCCGGGACCCCGCCAGGCACGTCTGGCCGGTGGCCGCGAACACTCCTGCGATGACTCCGTTGGCGGCAGCGTCCAGGTCCGCGTCGGGGAAGACCACTTGCGCAGACTTGCCGCCGAGCTCCAGTGAGAAGCGGGTCATGTTCTCGATGGCGGCCCTGCCGACGTGGATGCCGGTCGCGGTGGACCCGGTGAACGCGACCTTGTCGACGCCGGGGTGAGACGCGAGCGCGGCGCCGGTCTGCGGCCCCCAGCCGGTGACGACGTTGATGACGCCCGGGGGAAAGCCCGCCTCGGCGAACAGCTTCGCGAAGGCAAGCGTCGAGGTGGGGGTGTGATCGCTGGGCTTGACCACGAACGTGCAGCCCGCGGCCAGCCCTGCCGCGAGCTTCCATGTCAGCAGCAGCAGCGGTGAGTTCCACGGCGTGATGGCCCCGACCACGCCGACCGGCTCGTGGCGGGTGTAGACGAAGTAGTTGGGCTTGTCGACGGGGACGACGTCGCCTTGGAGCTTGTCGGCCAGCCCGGCGTAGTAGAAGTAGTAGTCCGGAAGCGCCCGCATCTGGCCGACCATCTCGCGCGTCAGCTTTCCACCGTCGCGTACCTCGAGCTCGGCCAGCTGTTCCGCCTCGCGGGCGATGATCTCGCCAAGACGCCACAGCAGCTTGCCGCGGGCCGTGGCGGTGAGCTGGCCCCATGGCCCGTTGAGGGCGGCGCGAGCGGCGGCCACGGCGCGGTCCACGTCGGCAGGACCGCCATCGGGCACCCGAGCCCACGGCCGACCGGTGTAGGGATCGACGCTGTCGTAGGTGGAACCGCTTGCGGCCGACGATGACTCGCCGCCGATCAGCAGCTCGAACTCGACCAGCTGCTCGGTCGTGCGGTTCGAGGTATCGGTGTCAGTCATGCGTGCTCCTCATCGAGTTCGCGGACGCTTCTTGTTGTTGAGCGAATCGGGAGTCGCTCCGGCGTTGCCCAGGTGGGTGTAGGACATGCCGTGGCGCGCGGCGATGCTGGGCGGCAGATCGCGCGCCTCCCACATCGCACGCACCGTGCCCTGCACGCCATTGGGTCGGCGCGCGGCGATTTCACCCGCCAATTCCATCGCGCGCGAACGCAATTGATCATCCGGTACGACCTCGGTGACGATCCCGATACGCAGGGCGGTCTGGGCGGTCATGCGTTCCTCGCTGCCGAGCAGCGCCCACCGCATCACCTCGCCATACGGCACGCCGAGGGCGAGCATGCCCATCGGCTCGAGCGCCGAGACTATCCCGGCGTTGGCATGCGGGTCGAAGAAGGTCGCGGTCTCCGAACAGATGGAGAAGTCGCACTCGTTGACGAAGTACATCGCGCCGCCGGCCACTATGCCGTGTAGCGCGGCGATCACGGGCTTCCACACCTCGTGGGCCTTCGGTCCCAGCAGGGCGCCCGGATCCTCCTGGTTGAAGATCGGCTTGTGCTTCCACCACGTGCCCTCCGTGACGTCGATCCCCGTGCAGAAGGCGCGTTCGCCGTTGGCGCACAGCACCGCCACGTGGATGTCGTCGTCGTTGCGGACCCGGGCCCAGACCGCGGCCAGCTCGTCGGCCATCTGCTCGGTGAAGCTGTTCAGCCTTTCGGGGCGGTTGAGCGCCACGGTGGCGACGTGGTCGGACACGTGGAACTCGATGGTGGCTAGCTCGGTCAGCTCGGTCACGGGCGCTCCTTAGTCGATCCGGTGGATACCGGCATCTTCGCATCCGCGTCTATTACTTGGTTTACCTGGTTAGCTATCTCGCGTTTGAGGATCTTGCCCGCGGGACCGAGGGGAAACTCGCTCCAATAGACGAACCGCCGCGGTTGCTTGTAGCCGGCCAACTCGGCGCGACACAGCGCCACCAGCGCGTCGCTCAACTCTTCGCGGTCCTGGACGTGCGCCTTGGGAATCACCACGGCGACCGGCGTCTCGCCCCACTCCGGATCGGGCACGCCGACCACCGCCACCATGTCCACCCCGGCGTGCTGGGCGATCACCCGTTCGATCTCGGCCGGGTAGACGTTGAAGCCGCCGGAGATGATGAGGTCGGTCTTGCGGCCCGTGATGTGCAGGTAACCCTCGGCGTCCAGGTAGCCCAGATCACCGGAGCGCAGGCCGTCGGGTCGGAACGTCTCTGCCGTCTTGTCGGGCAGGTTCCAGTACCCGATCGAGTTCGCGGGGCTGACGATGACGATTTCACCGACGTCGCCCGTCGGCGCATCGTTGCCGTCGGTGTCCACGACGCGAATGACGCACATCGGCGTCTCCCGACCGCACGACGTGCCGATGGACGTCCTGCCTGCGACGAGGTCGCGATGGTCCTGCGGCGTGAGAATGGTTGCCTGCCCGCCGCACTCGGTCAGCCCGTAGCGCTGTTGAAGCTCGCAGCCGAGCAGGTCCATGGCCTTGCGGGCCAGCCCTGGCGGCACCGGCGCCGAACCGTAGGAGATCCTTCGCAGGCTCGACATGTCGCGTGGCGGCCCGTTCTCGAGGATCGCCAGCGTCCGGTGCAGCATCGTCGGGATGAACGTCGTGAAGGTGATTGCGCTGCGTTCGATCTCGTCGATCACCGCTTGCGGGTCGAAACGCTGGTGGATCACCATGGTCTGGCCGAGGTAGAGCCACGACACCGTGCGCACCATGCCGCCCGCGGTGAAGAAGGGGGTGGTCGCCAGCATGACGTCCGAACGGTCGGCCTCGGTGACCAGATTCGTGTCCGCCGCCTGATACAGCAGTGCCCGGTGCGTGTGCATCACGCCCTTGGCGCGTCCGGTGGTGCCGCTGGTGTAGAGGATGACGGCCACGTCGTCCGGCGAGACGTCGACCGGCGGCGGTGTGGGATCGGCTGCAGCCAGCAGTGACTCGTACTCGAGGCCGATCGTCAACACCAGGCTGAGCCCGGTCAGCTCGCCGAGGAACTTCTCCACGTGGTCGGCGTGCACGATCACGGCGCGGGCGCCACAGTCGTCGCGCACGTGGGCCACCTCGTCGGGTGCCAAGCGGATGTTCACGGGGACGGCGATCAGCCCCGCCTTCGCCAGACCGAAGGAGATCTCCGGCCATTCGATGCAGTTGCGGGCGATCACCATCACCCGGTCGCCGGGTTCCAGGCCGCGGCCGGCCAGGTGGGCCGCCAGTCGCCGGGCCCGCTCGTCGACCTGCGACCAGGTGTGCGCCCGGTCGCCGTCGAGGAGTGCGCGTTTGTCGGGGTAGCGGCGCGCGTTGTTGGTCGAGATGTCTCCGATGAGCATCAGTGGCTGCCCTTCACACCAGGAACGCTAGGGTCTCGACCGGACCGCCTGCGTCGACGAGGTTCACGATCTTGCGGACGAGCCGCGGGCCGTCGGGGGCCCGGCGAATCTGGTGGGTCACCCGTCCCGCCCAGAACCGTTGACGGATGCGGTATTCGAACAGTGCGAAGTTGGACTCGACGGTGATCGTCTCACCATCGTCGGCGACCACCTCGCTGTTGGAGATGACCCGCCGCATGACCGACGGAGGGGTCTGCGAATGCCGGTTGCCGGTGTTGAGTTGCGCCACCCGGCTCTTGATGCGCCGCCGGTTGTCGTTGACGTAGGCGAGCGTGGTCCGCGGGTCGTCGTCGGGGTGCATGGGCACGCGATACTCGACCGCTTCGTCGTCGGACCACAGCGCCTCCCACTCGGAGTAGCGGCCCTCGTCTGCGAGCCGCGCTTCCAGGTACAGGAACGAAAGGATCTCGGCGTCGGGAAGCGGCCGCAGCGTGGGCCGGGTGTGTGCTTCGGAATCGACGGTCATGCTCCCGCACCTCCGCCGACGACGGCCGCCCACTGCGAGTAGAAACCACGCTGCGGGGTCTCGGCGCTCTTGTCTCGGTTGATGATTCCGGTCGTGTCGTCCACATCGCTTTCCATGCCGCGTGCCAGCATCAGCCACTCCGGCAGTTCGGCGGCCAGCCCGGCTTGGTTGCGCATGCCGATCTCGCCGTCGTCGGCGATGAGGAAGCCCGCAGGCCCCATCGCGCCCTCGGAGCGGCGCAACGTGCGTTCGTTGAGGGCGTCCTGACCGGGAATCATCACCGCGGTGGTGTAGGCGATGGTGCGATCGGGGGCCTGCGGCTCCACGAACATCACGTTCATCTCGGCAAGGAACAGGTTGGGCCAGATCAGCGTGTGCGGCGGTCCGACCACCAGCGCGTCGTGCGCCTGCTCCGGACCGTAGGCACTCTCCAGCGCCTCGGCGTAACCGCCGAGCTTCGCGCGGGGCACGCGGCCGTACCAGACGAACTCCTCGTCGAGCTTGCGGTACTCGTCGGTGTAGTCGATCTCGGAGTGTCCGTTCCCGAGGTCGCGGACCAGCACGTCGACCTTGGTCGGGACGTGGGACACCTTGGCCGGCTTGATGGCGTCGTAGACCGATGCGTGCGTGAACAGCGCGTGATAGCCGTCGACGTTGTTCTCCACCACCATCTTCCAGTTCGCGTGGTGCAGATGCTTCATCCAGTTGGCCCGCAGGTCGATCTCCCTGGTGGGTGACAGGTTGAGCAGGCGATCGATGGCGTGCGTCGCATTGCCAAGGTGTTCGCGCAGCGAGATCCCCTCGGTTGCCAGCGAGGCGAACACGAAGCCGCCGTAACTGTCGACCCTTGGGGCCTGCGCCAAGCCGAGGTCGGAACGCACCTGCTGGAACGCCTCCCCGTAGCCCTCTCGCATCGGAATGCCTTGCAGGGCACCGGTGTTGTTGAACGTCCAGCCGTGATACGGGCACCGGAACGAATTCGCATTGCCCTTCTCGGCATTGCACAGCTTGTTGGCTCGGTGCGTGCAGCGGTTGAGAACCACACGGACCACGCCGTCCTTGCCCCGCACCACCACGACGGGGTCGTGGCCGATCACGCGGGTCAGGTAGTCACCCGGTTCGCTGACTTCACTCTCGTGCGCGACGTAGACCCAGCCGGTCTTGAAGATGCTCTCCATCTCGCGGCGGAAGATGTCGGCGGAGGTGTAGACCGAGCCGTGGACGCGGTCCCGCCGAATGACGTTACTTACGTCGAACTCATGTTTGGCGAGCGGTGTTTCGAGTGTCGTCACTTTTCCTCCATGGGATGGATGGCCGGTATCGAGACGTCCCCGAGGCGACGGAAGCCGATGCGCACCGGCGTGCCGATGGACGGCGCGGCGGCCGCGGGCTGCGCGGTCGTCATCACCAGCCGATGGCCGCTGGTCATTTCGACGTCGACGATGGGGTACGGGTCCAGAGCGTGCACTAGTCCGGGTTCACGCCGGTGCATCACCGTCGCGGCGTGCACGATCCCGCGCAGTTCGACGTCGCGCCAATCGTGCTCGGTGCCACCGCAGTGGTCACACACCTCCTGGTCGAGTTCCAGTGCCTCTGCGCATGCCCCGCAGAACGGCAGCACTAGCTCGTTCTGCGCCGCAGCGCGGTAGAGCGGCGCAAGGACGTCGTCCTCGGAATCGGGTGCGAGCGTTCGGTCGAGCAGCCAGTCTTCGAGGGTGGTTGTGGTCATGCGGCCCGCTCCAGGACGAGCGCCGCGTGGTGGTCCAACCGACCGCCGATGCCACCGACCAGGGCCACCGTTGCACCGGGCACCTGTCGTTCACCGCCGTCGCCGCGGAGCTGGACCACGGCCTCGGCCAAGGGGGTCATGCCCTGTAGATAGAACCCGGACAGCTGGCCGCCTCCGGTGTTGGTCGGCAGCGAGCCGCCCGGCCCGGTGTGACCGTCGCGCATGAAGGTGCCGACGGGTACGTCACCGGTCAGCCGGTACTCGTCGAGCAGTGTCAACGTCACGATCGAGAACGGGTCGTAGAGTTCGGCGACGTCCAGGTCGCGGCGCGTCATGCCGGACTGGTCGAGCGCGTCGTCCACCGCGCGGCAGCCGCCCCCGAACCACGACTCGGCACCCGCGCGGCGTCGTCGGACCGGGTGTGCCCTTCCGATGCCCCGCACGCGAAGTCGCTTGGTGCCGACGTCATTTCGGCCCGAGAGCACCACGGCTACGGCACCGTTCACCGGTCGGGCGCAATCCAGCCGGCGCAGTGGCTCGGCGATCATCGGGCTGGCGTCGTAACCGGCGTCGTCGAGCGGTTCGCGGTTCACTGCATCGGGATTTCCGCGCGCCCATTCCCTCGCGGTGGTGGCGACTGCGCGCAACGCCTCGGTGCCGGTGCCCGTCACGTGCAGCCAACGCTGGGCCAGCAGGGCATATGTCGGCACGGACCCCAGCAGGCCTGAGGCTCGCTCGAGTCCACGCACCCCGGCATTGCCACCGCTCTGCGCGTAGGTGGAACCCGCGCCGCGGCCGGCCACCAGCGGAGCGTCGGCGAACACGCACAGCACCGTCTGCGCCTCGCCGGTGACGATCGCGTGGCGAGCGCGCTGGATCATGGCGACGGTCGTGGCCCCCTTGATCTCGACGTGCTCCAGCAGGCGCAGGTCGGAGAATCCGCCCTGGTGAGCGAAGCCGACGCCGAGGCGATCCGGCCGTACCCCCTGCGAGGAGCCGACGAGGAGTCCGTCGACCTCGGCGCGCTCGATGCCGGCGTCCGCCAACGCTGCGGTGCCTGCCTCGGCGGCCAGGTGCAGCGGGGTCGCGCCAGGTTGCAATGACATCGCGGTCATGCCAAGCCCGACCAGGTCAACAGCGGGTGCGCTCACGACTGCTCCCGTGGCCGGCGTTCGCCGCGGTAGTTGCCCACCCGCAGCCAGTCCTCGCGATCTTCCGGGGTGGCCAAGGTGAAGCTGGACAACTCGAGTGGACACAGGAAGATCTGCTCGCCGCCGTCGAGGTCTTCGACGAGCAGACGGGGACCGTTGCCGTTGAGGTCCAGCGACAACCGCACAGCCGCGAACTCGTTGACGAGTTCGGCTAGTACGCGGCGTCCGGCCGGGTTGGTCACTCGCCCAGTTCTACCGCATACGACTGTCAGAAGCAATGGATGGTCGCCGAAGGAGCGCAGACGTTTCGTCTACCTCGGCGGCCGGATGAGCCTTTCTCTACATGGGAACTTGGCGTTTGTGCGACCCTAGAGCCACGCGCGCGGCGAGCGCGGTGTTAGATGACATAGATGTCAGAAGTCGAGATTCGAGAAGGTGAAATGACCCAAGCGCAAGCACCGGCCACGGGGACGGCCGTGAACACCGACGACTACCGCAGCATCTGGATGTATCTGAAGGAGCTCGACTTCCGCCAGGGGTTCGTCGAGATCCCGGTGAACGGCGCGACCGTGCGCACGCGCTACGTCGAGGCGGGCGCTACATCTACGGTCGCCGCCGGGGCGGCTCAGGAAGACAAGCCCCACGTCATCCTCCTGCACGGCACCGGCGGACACTGGGAGACGTTTGCGCCCAACCTCGCCTCACTCAGTGAGCACTTCCATTGCGTGGCCATCGACATGGTCGGCAACGGGTTCTCCGACAAGCCCGACTATGACTACGAGATCGCGGTGTACGTCGAGCACGTACTTGGCGTCATGGACCACTTCGGCATGACGTCGGCCAACTTCGTCGCGATGTCGCTCGGCGCGTTCGTCGCATCCGCGATGGCCGTCGGCCATCCCGGTCGGGTGGACAGGGTGGTCCTGATGTCGCCTGCCGGGCGGGAGGCGTCGGCGTCGAACATGGCTCGCATCCGCGCTGAGCGGACCAAGGCGGTCAACGAGCCGACGTGGGATTCGTTGCACGCCGTGTTCGCCCACCTGATCGCCGACGAGGAGAATCGGCTGCCCGATCTCATCGGCCTTCGCCAGGCGGTCTATCGGCGCGAAGACACCCGCAGCACGATCGACCGGCTGTTGATCCTTCAGGACGAGAAGGTGCGCAACCGCAACCTGATTCCCGACGACGACTGGCGCGGCATATCTGCGCCCGTGATGATCGTGGCCTCTGGCAAGGACCACGGCGTGTACCAGGACACCGCCCGCACGATCGCGGACCTGATCCCGAACTCCGAGGTGTTCGAGATGGCAGCGGTGCGGCACTGGCCGCACTTCGAGGATCCCAAGGCGTTCAACGCGGCAGCGGTGGAGTTCCTGCGGCGATGACGAATCGCCCGGGTCCCCCCGAGATCGACGACATCGCCCGTCGCCTCTACGCCGCCGAGCAGACGCGCACGCCGATCCGGCAGCTGTCACTGGACTACCCGGAGATGACGATCGAGGACGCCTACGCCGTCCAGCGTTCGCTCGTCGCGCTGAAGGTCGCCGACGGCCGAAAGGTCAAGGGCCGCAAGATCGGTCTCACGTCAAAGGTGATGCAACGCTCGGTGTCGATCGACGAGCCCGACTACGGCGCGCTGTTCGACGACATGTTCGTCGAGGACGGCGGCAGCGTACCCGTCGGCCGTTTCATCCGCCCGCGC
>JAOPWT010000487.1 GCA_025965555.1 Mycobacterium sp. | reverse complement strand
GCACCGGGGCAGCGGGCGTCGGCGCTGGCCGTTCCTCCGGCGCCGCGGCGGCGGGCGGGGGCGGCTCCGACGTATGGCTGCGACGGGTGAACTGCTTGATCGGCGCTGCCTCGACGGCCGCAACGATCTGCGACGCCTCCCCTGCCGGGATGGACACGTTCAGCCGCGTCTCGATGCGTTCGATGCGTTGCAGCAGAGCAGCTTCGGTATCGCTCGCCGATGGCAGGAGCAGTCGCGCGCAGACGACCTCCAACAGCAGCCGCGGCGCGGTGGCGCCCCGCATCTCACCGAGGCCCGCATGCACCACCTCGGCGTAGCGGGTGAGGGTGGCGGTGCCCAGCCGGGCGGCCTGATCTCGCATCCGCTCCAGAACGTCGTCGGGCGCATCGACGACACCGCGCGAGGCGGCATCGGGTACGGCCTGCAGCACGATGAGGTCTCGGAACCGCTCGAGCAGATCGGTGGCGAACCGGCGCGGATCGTGGCCCGCGTCGATGAGCGACTCGACCGCGCCGAACAGCGCCGCGGCGTCGCCGGCGGCGAGGGCGTCGACCGAGGCATCGATCAGCGCAAGGTCGGTGGCGCCGAGCAGGGCCAACGCTCTCGGGTACGCGACGAGCGTGCCGTCGGAACCCGCGAGCAGCTGGTCGAGCACCGAGAGGGTGTCTCGCGGAGAGCCGCCGCCCGCGCGGATCACCAGCGGGTACACCGCGTCGTCGACGGCGACGTTCTCCTGTGTGCAAATGCGTTCCAGTAGTCCGCGCATCGTCTTGGGCGCCAGCAGTCGGAACGGGTAGTGATGGGTGCGCGAGCGGATCGTGGGCAGCACCTTCTCCGGTTCCGTCGTCGCGAACACGAAGATCAGGTGGTCCGGCGGCTCCTCGACGATCTTCAGCAGCGCGTTGAAGCCCGCCGTGGTGACCATGTGCGCCTCGTCGATGATGAAGATGCGGTAGCGCGACTGGGCAGGTGCGTAGAACGCCCGGTCACGCAGCTCACGCGTGTCGTCGACGCCGCCGTGGCTGGCCGCGTCGAGTTCGACGACGTCGACGTTGCCAGGGCCGTTGGGCGCCAGCGCGACGCAGGAGTCGCACACCCCGCACGGCGTCGGGGTGGGCCCCTGCTCGCAGTTCAGCGAGCGGGCCAGGATGCGCGCCGACGACGTCTTGCCGCAGCCGCGCGGGCCGGAGAACAGGTAGGCGTGGTTGATCCGGCCGGACTCGAGCGCCGTGGACAGCGGCTCGGTGACGTGCTCCTGCCCGACCACTTCGGCGAAGGAGGCGGGTCGGTACTTGCGGTAGAGAGCCACGACGCCCACGCTACCCAGGGTCCCCGACGCCCGGCGCCCTAGTCACCGGCAAGCAGGCACTCGGTCGCGGCCAACAGCGCGCACGTCGCAAGACCGTCGATCGCGTCGCGCAGGTCTGGCATCGACGGGAATGATGGCGCGATCCGAATGTTCTTGTCCTCCGGATCTTTTCGATAGGGGAACGACGCCCCGGCCTCGGTCACGGCGATACCGGCATCCTTGGCGAGTGCCACCGTGCGCCGCGCGGCGCCGGGCCACACGTCGAGGCTGACGAAGTAGCCGCCCTTGGGGTCGGTCCACGATGCGATCTTCGACCCGCCGAGGCGGTCTTCGAGGATCTCGCCGACGAGGGCGAACTTGGGCGCCAGCAGTTGCTGATGGCGTTGCATCTGCAACCGCACGCCGTCGGCGTCGCCGAAGAAGCGCAGGTGCCGAAACTGGTTGACCTTGTCGGGTCCGATCGACTTCTTGCCGGAGTGCTGCAGATACCAGGCGATGTTGCCGAGCGATCCGCCGAAGAAGCTGACGCCTGCGCCCGCGAACGTGATCTTGGAGGTCGACGCGAACACGTACGGTCGGTTCGGGTTGCCCGCCTTGGCCGCCAGTCCGAGCACGTCGACCTGCCGGACGAAGTCGTGGGTGAGCGTGTGCACCACGTAGGCGTTGTCCCAGAACAGTCTGAAATCGGTTGCCGCGGTGCGCATTTGGACGAGACGGCGGACGTTCTCCCATGAGTAGGTGGTGCCAGTCGGGTTCGAGAAGACCGGTACGCACCACATGCCCTTGATGGCCGGGTCTCCCGCGACGAGTTCCTCGATGAGGTCGACGTCGGGCCCCTCCTCGAGCATCGGGACGGGGATCATCTCGATGCCGTAGCTCTCGGTGATCGCGAAGTGGCGGTCGTAGCCGGGAGACGGGCAGAGGAATTTAATGCCACTGCCGTCACGCTGATCCTCGATCCACGGCCGCGGCGAGTCGACACCGCCGTGCAGCAGCGAGAACACCACGATGTCGTGCATGATCTCGAGGCTGGCGTTGTTGCCTGCGATCAGGTTCTGCACCGGGATGCCGAGCAGCTCCCCGAAGATGGCGCGCAGTTCTGGCAGCCCGTGCAGACCGCCGTAGTTGCGGGTGTCGGTGCCGTCTCCGTCGCGGTACTCGTTACCGGGCAGCGCGAGCAGCTCGTTGGACAAGTCGAGCTGCGCAGCGGACGGCTTGCCACGCGTGAGGTCCAGGCTGAGCTTCTTGCTCTGCAGGTCTGCGTAGTTGAGGCGCTGCTTCTCGTGTTGTGCCACGAGTTCGTCACGGCCAAGGGACAGAAACGACACGGCGGGCCTTTCAACGTGGGGCCGATGACACCGAAGAAGACAGAAAGGGGACCCCGCGCACCCGCCAGAGCCCATTGACCCTTGCTGCCTTCCGGCCCTGGGGGAGTTCACAGGATGGACGCCGCGCGGGGTCCGAAACGATTGTAATACCCCGCGTGCGCCTGCAGCTCGTGAGGAGCAGGGAGCCGGGTCGGCTACCATGGCCCGCGGAGGATTCGCCTAGTGGCCTATGGCGCTCGCCTGGAACGCGGGTTGGGTTAATAGCCCTCAGGGGTTCAAATCCCCTATCCTCCGCGCTGGTCCGGGTGCGGCCAGGCCGAAGTGCCTGGCCGTATCTCGGCTTCCGAACGGCCCCACTGACTCAAGGAGGAGCATGCGGCGCTGGATCGCGGTCCTGTGGCACGCATCGTTCTTCGTCATCGCTGGGGCTCTCTATTTCTTCTTCGTCCTGCCTCGCTGGTTCGAGCTGACCGGCGCGTGGCCCGTGGGCCTCGGTCTGGCGATGCGCATCGTCTGTGGGGCGCTGATCGGCCTCGCGG
>JAOPWT010000481.1 GCA_025965555.1 Mycobacterium sp. | reverse complement strand
CAACGCTGCGACCCGTGAGGATGAGATCCATTGCGCGGCTGTGCCCGATGAGCCGCGGCAGCCGGACCGTGCCGCCGTCGATCAGCGGCACGCCCCAGCGACGGCAGTAGACGCCGAAGACGGCATCCTCCTCGGCCACGCGCATGTCACACCACAGCGCCAGCTCCAGACCACCGGCCACCGCGAACCCACTGACCGCCGCGATGACGGGCTTGGACAGGGTCATGCGCGACGGGCCCATCGGCCCCGGGCCGGTGCGGTGGACCGGGTTGGCATCGGGCGTGCCAAAGGCCTTGAGATCGGCTCCGGCACAGAAGGTTCCGTTGTCGCCCCACAGCACGGCGACGGCCGCCGAGTCGTCCCGGTCGAACTCCTCGAAAGCGGCGAACAGGCCCGCGGCGGCGGGACCGTTGACGGCGTTGCGGGCTTCGGGCCGATTCATGATCACCGTCGTCACGGAGCCGCTTCGTTCCACCCGGACCCCGCCGTTGGTCGTCGTCATGTCGCCTCCATCAGTTCGGGGTCGTCTCGTCGCGCCGCCAGCTCGGCGGCGAAGTCGTGATAAGCCTGTCGCAGTGCGGATCCGGGCCAGTCGTCGGGCAGCAGTTCGGTCGGCAGCACCGGATCGGCCAGCAGATGACGCACCATGCCCGCGGCGGCCACGAACCGCGCCGGTACGTCCGTGGCCCCGGACATGTGGTCGAGCAGGCGATGTCCGGTTTGCGCCCAACCGGGCAGGTCCCAGAGCGTCCCCGCCAGAGCGGCCGAGTCGTCGTCACGGGCCCGCAACACCCGCACTCGACTCTGCAGGTCGTCGGTCAACTCGAGGTCGAGATTTGCCGGGCGCATCCACACGCCCTCCCTGAGCTCGGCGAACCGCTTGTCGTGCAACGTCGTTCGCACCGCAGCGCGAGTTCTCGCATCGGTGCCGACGCTGGTGATCACCAGGGTCGTCCACGTATCACCCCAGTTGCGGAGCTTCGGGTCCAGCGCGTCGTCCTGGCGTCGCTGTCGCGAGAGCAGTCGGTCCGAGAGCCGGTACCCGTCGGCGGAGCGCACCAGGTCCCCTGCCCCGACCATCCGCGTGAGAGCCACCCGCAGCGTCGGCTCCCTGATGCCGAAATCCGCTGTCAGCCTGACCAGTTCGCTCGCCGACGCCCACGCGGGGTGCGCGCCGAGCAGCACGCTGAGTACCACCGATCGCGCCGTGAGCCGGTTCAGGGTGCGGGCCATCGGGCTACACCCCGGACGTCTTGCGGCCCGCGTCGCCGAACGGCTCGTCGCGTGACTTCACCGCGTCGCGGAAGCCGTGCGCGGTGGCCTCGGCGACGAAGGCATGTCCCTCCGGGGTGTGCCGCGCTATGCCGTCGAACACCGTGCTCACCATGCTGCTGGTGGCCACGCCCTGGTTGAACAGTGCGGTGTTGAGCGCGAGCTTCGCCATGATGAGCTGGTTGACGGGCATCGCGGCGATGCGCGCGACCAGGTTCTCCGTGCGCTCGTCGAGGTCCTCCGGTTCCGGCGCCTCCACCGCGAGCCCCCATTCGGCGGCCTGTGCACCACTGATGCAATCACCGGTGAAGAGAAGGCGTTTCGCGCGCTGATCGCCGAGGCGGTGCGCCCACAGACCGGCGGCGGGCACTCCCCACACCCGCATCGGCGGGTAGCCGATCTTTGCGTCGGAGGCCGCGATGACCTGGTCGGCGTGCAGGGCGATGTCGGTGCCGCCTGCCACGCAGTAGCCGTGGATCTTGACCACCGTCGGCTTGTCGGCGTGCATCAGGCTCGCGAACCCGCGGACGAACCGACTCATCATCTGATAGTCGATCATCGGGTCCCACGGCTGATCGGGCAGATGGTTGATCGCCTGGGTCTTGCCGTCGAGCACGGTGCCCTTGTAGCTCCCGGTCCCGCCCGCGGACGACGTGCGGTCGGCGTAGGCGGACAGGTCGAAGCCCGCGCAGAAACCCGCGCCTCGGCCAGAGATCAGCATCACGTGCACGTTGGGGTCGAGGTCGGCCCGCTCCACGAGGGCGGACAGTTCCAGCGGGGTATCGGCGACGATCGCGTTGCCCTTTTCGGGGCGATTGAAGGTGATCCGGGCAACTCGGTCAGTGACCTCGTAGGTCATCGTCTTCAGGTTGTCGAAGTCGACCGGCCTGATGGCGTGCGTCACGCGCGCTCCCCCTGCCCTGCGCCGAAATAGCATTCCGTGTCGCTGAGCGTGCGCCGTAGCGACAGGGAATGCTGTTTCGGCGAAATGGCGTGGGTCATCCCTTGACCAGCGCGCGCTCGATGATCGGCGCCAGGTCAAGGCCGGTGGGCAGCGTGCCGAACGCCCCGCCCCACTGACCGCCGAGGCGGCTGGCCAGGAAGGCCTCGGCCACCGCCGGGTGGCCATAGCGCACCAGCAGCGAGCCCTGCAGCGCGAGCGAGATGTCCTCGGCAATCTGACGCGCCCGGTACTGAATGGTTTCCACGTCATCGAGCTCGGTGCGCAGCGACGCCACGTGGGCGTCCAGGCGTGGATCCTGACCTGCCGTGCGGCCCAGCTCGTCGAACATCACGTCAATGCATTCCGGCCGAGTCGCCATGGCGCGCAACGTATCCAGCGCGCTGACATTGCCGGACCCCTCCCAGATGCCCATCAGCGGCGCCTCCCGGTAGAGCCTCGGCATGCCGGACTCCTCGACGTAGCCGTTGCCGCCGAGGCACTCCATCGCCTCTGCCGCGTGCGGGGTGGCGCGCTTGCACACCCAGTACTTACCGGCGGCGAGACCGATTCGGCGCAAGAGGGTTTCGCGCTCGTCGCCACGGACGGCCGCGTCGGTGGCACCGGCCATCCGCATCGCCAGCATCGTGGCGGCCTCTGCTTCGATCGCGAGGTCGGCGAGCACGTTTCGCATCAGCGGTTGGTCGATCAGATACGCACCGAACGCCTTTCGATGCTGAGCGTGGTGGATCGCCCGGGTCAGTCCGGTGCGCATGCTGGTCGCGCTGCCGAGTGTGCAGTCCAGGCGGGTGAGATTGACCATCTCGATGATGGTCGGCACGCCGCGGCCCTCCTCACCGACCAGCCACGCCGTCGCACCGTCGTACTCGACCTCGCTCGAGGCGTTCGCGTGGTTGCCCAGCTTGTCCTTGAGTCGCTGCAGGAACATCCGGTTGCGCGTGCCGTCGGGCAGGATGCGGGGCAGGAAGAAGCAGCTCAAACCACCGGACGATCCCCCGTCGCTTCGCTCGCCCCCGCGCGCCTGCGCGAGCACCAGGAAGACGTCGCACATCGGGGCCGACGTGAACCACTTGTGGCCCCGCAGTGAGTACGTGCCGTCGCCGTTCGGCGTGGCTTCGGTGGTGCCGGCGCGGACGTCGGAGCCACCTTGCTTCTCCGTCATCGACATGCCGGCGGTGATGCCGGCCTTGGTCGTCGCGAGCTTCAACTCCGGGTCGTACGTCCGGCTGGTCAGCAGCGGCTCGTACACGGCGGACAGCTCGGGGTTGTGGCGCAACGCGGGCACGACGGCATAGGTCATCGAGATCGGACAGACGTGACCCGCCTCGGGGGTCCACACCGATTCCTTGGCCGCGCGCACGACATGGGCACCTGGGCGGTCGTCGGCCCACGGCGCGGCGTGCACGCCATGGCCCACGGCCGTGCGCATCAGTTCGTGGTACGCGGGGTCGTACTCGACCTCGTCGATGCGGTGCCCGTAGCGATCGTGGGTGTGCAGCACGGGCTGGTTGCGGTCGGCCAACTCCCCCCAGCGTTGCGCTTGCGCGCCGCCGGACAGCGCGCCGAGTTCGAAGACCTCGTCGGCGCCCCACTCGCCGCCCTCGCGGATCAATGCCTCGGCGAGCACCGGTGACGTCGCGGGGTTGTAGTCCTCCAGCGGAGGAACCTGGTTGGTGACGACATGCGTGTCTGACATGCCTCCACTGTTACACTTTCTCGACAACCGCACAAGACTCGTAATGAGCTTCGCGGCCTGGCATACTGGTCGCATGAAACCCAACTCCGTCGTGCACGCCGCGACGGTCGACCTCGAGCACGAGCCGGTGCCTGCCGAACAGTCCGTCCGTGGCGAGCCGACCACGGGGGCAAACGCCATCGACGAGTTCGGCGGTCTCGAAGTCGGAGTGTGGGAGATGACGCCCGGCGTGACGAACGACGTCGAGACCGAACAGGTGTTCGTCGTGCTCTCGGGGGCCGCCACCGTCGAATTCGCCACCGGCAGCCCCACTCTGCACCTGGGACCCGGTGACCTGGTACGGCTCTCCGCAGGCGCGGAGACGGTGTGGACGGTGACCGAGACGCTGCGGAAGGTCTACCTCACCGGCGGCTGACCGTCAGACGTTCTCGCGCAGGAAGGCGATGTCGTCCTTGCGGCCCTCGTCCGACGTCTCGCAGATGACCGGGGCGTCGGCTGCCTTGACCACGGCGACCAGCAGCTGCGGGTCGATCTGACCCGTGCCGAAGTTGGCGTGACGATCGGCTCCCGAACCCGCGGCGTCCCGCGAGTCGTTGCAGTGCACCAGGTCGATGCGACCCGTGATCGACTTGATCCGCTCGACGGCGTCGATCAGCGCCTCGCCCGCCGCCCACGCATGACAGGTGTCGAGACAGAAGCCAATTCCCTTGTCGCCGATGTGATCCCACAGCTTGGCGATGGTGTCGAAGTGACGTGCCATCGCGTGGTCGCCACCGGCGGTGTTCTCGAGGTATACCGGCACGTCGCTCTTGAGATAGTCCAACGCCTTGACCCAGCGCTCGAATCCGGCGTCCATGTCGTTGTCGTCGGCGTGGCCGCCGTGGACGATGACGGCGGTCGCGTTGATGTCCGCGGCCGCGTCACAGGTGTCCTGCAGGATCTTGCGCGACGGGATGCGGACGCGGTTGTTCGCGGACGCCACGTTGATCAGATAGGGCGCGTGCACGTAGAGCGGCACGCCCGTCGCGCGCAGCACCTCGGCGTCCTCGCGGGGCTTCGGCTTCTTCCAACTCTGCGGATTGCCGAGGAAGAACTGCACCACCTCGGCGCCTTCGGCCGACGCAGCGGCCAGCGGGTCTTCATCGTGGACATGCGCACCGATCAACACGCCGACAGTCTAGGGCCGGTGCCCGACACCTCAGGTCAGTGGCGTATCCGCCCTGACGGGGCCGATGACGACGGGACGCAGCGGATCGGGCACGCCCAGCAGCGTGCCGTCGTGTTCGACGGCGGTGGCACCGAAACGCAGGGCGCTGGCCAGCGCTTCGGCCCCACCCGCGGGTTCGACCAGGAAGCCGGCGAGCAACGCGTCGCCGGCGCCGACGGTGTTGACGACGCGTCGCGCCGTGGCGGTGCCGTGCAGCGGCTCGGGCAGGTCGGCATCGACCAGCAACGCGCCGTCACCGCCGAGACTCACCAGCACGGTCCGCACCCCCCGGCCGAGCAGCGTGCGGGCCGCCGCGACGACGTCGCCGACGGTGCGCAGCGTGAGGCCAAGTACCTCGGCGAGTTCTTCGGCGTTCGGTTTGACGAGGTGCGGCAGCCCGTCGCGGTCGTTGGCCAGCACGGCCGCCAGCGCCGGACCGGACGCGTCCACCGCCACCCATCGCCCCGCGGCACGGGCATCGGCTACCGCACGGGCGAGCCGGGTCGGGGCGAACCCCGAGGGCAGGCTGCCCGCCCACAGCACACGGTCGGCCGCGCGTGCCGAAAGGGCGGCGTCGCACACCGCGTCGACCTCTTCGTCGGACAGCGCGGGACCTGGCTCGTTGACCTTGGTACTGCGCCCATCGGCTTCGACCAGAGAGACGTTGCTGCGGACCGCACCCGCGATCGGTACCCCCACGGTGTCAAGGCCCAAATCGCTGAGCGCCGAGATGATTTCGCGCCCCGTGCCACCTCCGACGGGTAGCACGGCGCACACGTCGACACCGACCCCGTGCATGGCGAGCGCGACATTGACGCCCTTGCCGCTCGGCTCCGTCATGGTGGTGGTGGCCCGGTTGACGGCACCGGGCTCCAGTCTCGGAAGGTGCAGGGTGCGATCCAGGCTCGGGTTCGGCGTGACGGTCACGATCACCGGTCGGCCACCTCGACGGTGACGCCGGCAGCCCGTAGCCGCTTGCGGTGCTGCGCCGTCGCCGCGCCGTCGGTGATCAGCACGTCGACGTCGGACAGTTGTGCATGGCGCGCAAGACTTTCGGTGCCGAACTTGCTCGAGTCCACCAGGAACACCCGCTGCCGCGCCGCGGCCAGCATCTGATGCTTGACGTCCGCTTCGTCGGCGTCGGGGGTGGTGAGCCCGCGGTCGAAGGACAGCGCGTTGGTGCCGAGGAACGCGACGTCGACGTTGATGGCAGCCAGCGCCTGCGCGGTGAGCGGCCCGACGGCGGCCATCGTCGCCGGGCGGATCCGCCCGCCGAGCGCCACCACGGCGATGCCCCGGTCGTACAGGGCCGTGCCGACGGGCCACGAGTTGGTGTAGACGACGAGTTCGCGGTCAGTGGGCAACATTTCGGCCAGCCGAAGCGTCGTGGAGCCTGCGTCGAGCAACAGCGATGCGCCGTCGGGCACGAACCGCAGCGCACGGCGGGCGATCGCCGACTTCTCCGCGCTGCGTTCGTCACGCTCGGCGACGTGCGGTTCGGCGCGGCTGGGCTCACGGGGGACGGCACCACCGTGAACCCGCCGCAGGAGGCCGCGATCCTCGAGAAGCGCAAGGTCCTTGCGGACGCTTTCCGCACTGATGTCGAAACATTGTGCCAGTTGCGCACTTTCGACGCGTCGATCGGTGGCGAGCAGTCGCAGCACCTCGGCGTGACGTTCATCGGCGAACCACGTCCTGTTCACGGCTGCCCCAGATGCTCGCCGGCGCCGATCTCGCCGCATGCCCGCGCAGCCAGGGTGGCCGCACCGAGCGCGCCCGCCTCCTCGACGGTCGAGACGTCGAGTGGGCCGAACCGGGCAGCCTTGGCGCGCATCACCTCCGCGCTGTGTCGCCATCCACCGGTGACGACCACGCGGGCCGCCGGGCCGACGACGTCATCCATCGCCCGGTGAAGCGCCAACGCCTCGTCGGCCGCGGTGGCGACGACCTCGCGCCACTCGGCGCCGGGACCACTGCCGGTCGACGACTCGGCAGCGGCGTCCAGCGCAGCCACGTCCGCGGGTGCGACGCCAAGGCGTTCCAGCGCTCGCAGCTGCGCCAACCCACCCTCCGTCCCGCCGAGCAGACTCCAGTGCCCCGGCTCGACGCTCGGGTCGGTCGTGATGCCTGCCCTTGCCAGACGCGCGACGTCGGCGCGCGTGGGGATCGGCATGATGGTGCGCACCAACGCCTCGGCCGTGCCCGACGAATCCAGTTCGTGCCCTTGGCCGGTCGCACGGGCACCCAGTGCGGAAGCCTGGTGGTCGTGGCCGGCCAGCGTCAACACCGCACCGCGCAGATGCGGGCTGACGGCGTCGGAGGCGATGGTGCCGACCGACACGCCCGCCGCGACGAGTGGCGGCATCAGCGCACGGGTGGCGCCCGACCAATCCAGCGCGGCGTCCCACCAATCGCGTGCCGCGACGTCGAGCCAGCCGGTGCGGCCAGCCAGGGACAACTCGAGAACAGCCTCGCCGCCGAGACGCCGCACCACCCAGCCGCCGATGTCGAACCGGGTCGTCGCGTCGCGGGTGGCAGGCGCATGACTCAGCAGCCAGCGGTGTTTGGTCAACGAGAACTGGCCACGCAGCGGCTTGCCCGCGACGCCACCGAAGGCATCCGCCCCGATGGTCGACGCGAGATCGGCCACCTCCTGGCCGTCACGATCGTCGTGCCAGGCGATGACCGGTGCGAGCGGACGCTCCCGCGCATCGACGAGGACGCCGGATTCGCCCATGCTGGTGATGCCGACCGCGCGGACCGGCACCCCGGCCGCCTCCGCGGCGGCACTGAGTGCATCGAAAGCACTGTGGCACAACGCGTCCGCATCCATCTCGATACCGTCCGGCCCAGCGTCCCACGTGGTCGCGGCGCGACCCGTGCCGAGCACCACGCCGTCGGCGTCGTAGACCACCGCCTTGCTCGACGTGGTGCCGACGTCGAGACCGGCGAATGCCGTCATCATTCTCCTGCCCATTGCCCCCATTGGGTTTACGTGGATATGATTGCGCCTAGTTGGATATCAGTCAAGCCCTGTCAGGAGCACTCATGCCGCTGGTCACCACGGCCGAACTGGTGCGCAGCGCCGCCACGAACGGTGGTGGTGTCGCCGCCTTCAACGTGATCACCCTCGAGCATGCGGAGGGCATCGTGGCTGGGGCGCACCAGGCGGGGACTCCGGTCATCCTGCAGGTGTCCGAGAACACCGTGACCTTCCACGGCGCTCTGCGGCCGGTGAGTGCCGCCTTGGTCGCATTGGCCGCCGACGCCGAGGTGGCGGTGAGCCTGCATCTCGATCACGTCGAGGCACCGGAGCTCTGGGAGCAGGCCACGTCCGCGGGGTACTCGTCGGTCATGGTCGACGGCGGCGCAATGGCGTATGACCGCAATGTTGCCGTGACGGCAGACGCCACCGCTCTGCTGCAGTCGCAGGGCCTCGCCGTGGAGGCCGAGCTCGGTTACGTCGGCGGCAAGGACAGTCAGGTGAGCAGCGCGCATTCCCCCGGAGTGCGCACCGATCCACGTCAGGCCGCCGAATTCGTCAGTGCGACAGGCGTTGACGCGTTGGCAGTGGCGGTCGGCAGCTCACACGCCATGACCAGCCGCACCGCCGAGCTCGACGTCGAACTCATCGCGGCGCTCCACGAGGCCGTACCGGTGCCACTGGTCCTTCACGGTTCCTCTGGCGTACCCGACGACGCGCTGCGGGCGGCGGTACGGGCCGGCATCGCCAAGGTCAACATCGGGACGGCGCTGAACATCGCCTATACCGGCGCGTTGCGCTCGGCGTTGGCCGCTGATGACGCCGTCGATCCGCGCCGGGCATTGCGCACGGCGCGGTCCGCGGTCGCCGACGCCGTCGCACACCTGCTCGACGTCGTCAGCGGCTAGCTCAGTCCCCGCCGAACGTGGGTTACCCCCACGCGAAACTGCGTTTCGGCGTGGGGGTAACCCACGTTCGGCGCAAGAGAGGGCTCAGCAGTTGGACTTGTAGGCCGCCGCGCCGCCTTCGCCGTCCAGGTTCTCCTTGGTGATGATCGTGAAACCGGTCTGCACGTTGCGGGTGTTCTGGCCGCCTTCGAGCGCGGTGACCGCTTCGTCGACACCGAACTTGCCAATGGCGCCTGGGTCTTGCGCCACCAGCGCCTGCACGGTGCCCTCACGCAACGCTTGGATCTGGTTGGGACCGGCGTCGAATCCGACGACCTGCACCTGGCCACTCTTGCCTGCCTGCTTGACGCCGGTGGCAGAACCCTCGGCCGCGAACAGGTTGACCGCGAAGACGCCGACCAGGTCGGGATCCTTCTGCAGCTGCGCACCGATCAGCTGTGCCGCGGTCGCGGGATCATTGTGGCTGTACTGGACACCGACGTAGTTGAACTTCGGATCGGCCTTGACGGCCTCCTCGAACCCCTTGGCGCGCGCATCGGTCGTCGAGATTCCGGGCTCCAAGCCCATCACCATCACCTTGCCGCCGTCGGGATGCAGCTGCTTGATGGCGTCGAACGCCGCCGCCCCGCCGCCTTGGTTGTCACTCGCGATCGCCGACGCCGCAAAGGACGGGTCGTTGGTCGTGGTGTCGACGAGGATGACCTTGATTCCCGCGGCGGCCGCCTGCTCGAGCGGCTGTTGCATGGCCTGCACGTCGGTCGGTGCGACCAGCAGCGCGTCGGGCTTGCTGGCGACGATCGAATCGAGGATCGGCTTCTGCAGTGACGGGTCGAACTTTTGCGGTCCCTGCGTATTGACCTTGACTCCGAGGTTGGCCGCCTCGTCCTGCGCACCACACTGCATGGTGATGTAGAACTGATCGCCCACCACACCCTGCAGCAGCGCGATGTTGTATTCCTTGCTGGCCTTGGGCGGCGCGGTGACCGTAGTCGCGGACGCCGCCGCGGACGCCGATGACGTGCCCGCACCCGCCGACG
>JAOPWT010000476.1 GCA_025965555.1 Mycobacterium sp. | reverse complement strand
TACACGCGAGGATCAGCACGGTGGGCACTCCCCACGGCAGCTGAGTCACCACCGCCGCGGCGAGCGCCGCCGCCCCACACGACGTACCGACCGTTGCCTGGGCCATCACCGTCGAGGTTGCCAGAACCGACCCAGCCCGTACCGGCCTGCGCCGCCCGGTCTGAGACGGTGTGGCAAACATCGGGACAGACTAGCTGCCGGCGTCGAATCCCAAGCCCAGACTCGTGAACCTAGCGATTGCCAGCCGTCGGCGTAGACGTCCCAGCCACTTTGGGAGAGCGCGGCCCTCGCCGTCGTTCGGATTGTGCAGCGCTATGGGTGGAGGACGACCTTGGTCCATCCGTCGTCGCGGGAATCGAAGTGCTGGTAGCCCGACGGAGCCTCGTCGAGCGGCAGTTCATGGGAGACGATCCATGACGGCTTGGCCCGACCCTCGTGGATTAGGTCACGAAGCTGGCGGTTGTAGTGCTTGACGTTGGCCTGCCCGGTACCGACCTTTTGACCCTTGAACCAGAACTTGCCCATGTCGAAGGCGATCTTGCCCTTCTGCTCCAGCTTGTCGGGCGCGTTGGGGTCTTGCGGCAAGAAGATGCCCACGACTCCGATGTGCCCGGTGAACCGCACCGAATCGACCAGCCGGTTCATGGTCATCGACGAATCCTCGTGCCCCTGGGGGTCGTGGGCCTGATAGCCAACGCACTCACAACCCTTGTCGGCGCCCCTCCCGTTGGTCTGTTCCAGTACCTGCTCGACCGGGTCACCCTTTGAGTCGTCGATCGGTATGACGCCGACCTGTTCGGCCAGGCGCAGCCGGTCGGGGTGACGGTCGACGATCATCACCTTGCTGGCGCCCTGGATCATCGCCGAATACGCCGCCATCAAACCCACCGGGCCTGCCCCGTACACGACTAGGGAATCACCGGGCTGCATGTCGGCCAGGCGGGTGCAGTGCCAGCCGGTCGGGAAGATGTCGGCGAGCATCACATAGTCGGCTTCCTTCTCCTGCGCGTCCTCGGGTAGGCGAAGGAGGTTGAAATCGCCGAACGGCACCCGTAGATACTCGGCCTGCCCGCCCCAGTAGGGACCCATATCGGCGAACCCGTAGGCGGCGCCGGCCATCTTCGGGTCCGGGTTCGTCGTCAGGCAGAACGCCGTCAGACCCTCTTCGCAGTTTCGGCAGAATCCGCAGCCGATGTTGAAGGGCACACACACCCGGTCCCCCGGCGATACCTTGACTACCGCATTGCCGACCTCGGCGACGATGCCCAGATTCTCGTGACCGAGCACCATGCCCGGCTCAAGATCGGTGCGGCCCTCGTACATGTGCAGGTCCGACCCACAGATATTGGTGGCGGTGATCTTCACCAGCACGTCGGTCGGGTGTTCGATCTTGGCATCCGGAACGTCTTTCACGACGACCTCACGCGGTCCGTCATACACAACTGCTCGCATTTCGTCTCCCTCACCATCTAGTGCCGTTGTTGGTCCGTGCCTTTCTCCTCGTAGTGTGCGATGCCGAAGGGAGCTCGGGGAGTGGGCCAGCGAGCCGAATAACCGGGGCCAAATTCGTCCTCTCAGGACAGGCCGACACCGCTCCCACCGGACAGCTGACTTGATAAGTGGCCGAACGTGATTGACGATCCGGTGCCACGCGAGGGGGTCATCACCGTCCCGTGAGGTCTACTCCGACGTGAATTTTTGGACTGCCGGGACGACGCTGCGACTGCAGCCGGTGGGCAGGGTGGGCACCGACGAGTGATGGGACACTCCGCCATTGCGGCGCGTTTTCTGCCCTTCCAGTCATCCACCACGGGAAAGGGAGACCAACCATGGCTACGAAGGCATTGCTGGTACGGCTCGAGGCCAAGCCAGGCAAGGAGCAAGCAGTCGAGGAATTTCTGCTCTCGGCGCTGCCGCTCGTCCAACAGGAACCGGGCACGAAGCCGTGGTTGGCGGTTCGGTTCGGCCCGTCCACCTTCGGCATCATCGACGCATTCCCGGACGAGGCGGCACGCCAGGCGCATCTGGGCGGCCCCGTCGGAAAGGCCCTGAAGGAGAAATCCGACGAGCTCTTCGCCTCGCCCCCCGACATCAGCAGTCTCGACGTTCTCGCCAACAAGTTCTGACGCCGCGATGCAGGTGGCCACTTGTGGCGAAAGGCCAAATATCTTTTCACCTTTTTGCCCCCATGGGCCTGTTTCCGCCCGATTGCGCAGGGTAACCGGCGGTAACCATTGATCCGACAGGAGGCGCTATGAAGGCTATGACGTACCGCGGTCCCTACAAGGTCCGCATTGAAGAGAAGGACATCCCGGCGATCGAGCATCCCAATGATGCGATCGTGCGGGTGGACTTGGCGGCGATCTGCGGATCCGACCTGCACCTCTATCACGGCTTGATGCCGGACACCCGGGTCGGCCACACCTTCGGACACGAGTTCATCGGGGTGGTGGAGACGGTCGGTTCGTCGGTGCAGAACCTCAAGCCGGGCGACCGGGTGATGGTGCCGTTCAACATCTACTGCGGATCCTGTTACTTCTGCGCCAGGGGCCTCTACTCCAACTGCCACAACGTGAACCCGAACGCCACCGCGGTGGGCGGGATCTACGGTTACTCGCACACGTGCGGCGGTTACGACGGCGGCCAGGCCGAGTTCGTGCGGGTGCCCTTCGCCGATGTCGGTCCCTCGGTGATCCCGGACTGGATGGAAGACGAAGATGCTTTGCTGTGCACCGATGCACTGGCGACGGGGTACTTCGGCGCTCAGCTCGGTGACATCGTCGAAGGAGACACCGTTGTCGTCTTCGGTGCCGGGCCGGTCGGCCTGTACGCGGCGAAGTGCTCGTGGCTGATGGGTGCCAGCCGCGTCATCGTCATCGATCACCTGGACTACCGGTTGGAGAAGGCCCGCAGTTTCGCGAGCGCCGAGACCTACAACTTCGGCGAATACGACGACATCGTGGTGGAGATGAAGAGGGCCACGGATTTCCTCGGTGCGGACGTGGCGATCGACGCGGTTGGCGCGGAAGCGGACGGCAACCTCCTGCAACACGTGTCCACGTCGAAACTCAAGTTGCAGGGCGGGTCCCCGATTGCGCTGAACTGGGCGATCGACTCGGTCCGCAAGGGCGGAACCGTCTCGGTGATCGGCGCGTACGGGCCGCTGTTCAGTGCGGTGAAGTTCGGCGATGCCATGAACAAGGGCCTCACCATCCACACCAACCAGTGCCCGGTGAAGCGGCAGTGGCCGCGCCTGTGGTCGCATATTGAGAACGGCTACCTCAAGCCGAACGAGATTGTCACGCACCGTATCCCGCTCGAGCACATCGCCGAGGGCTATCACATCTTTTCTTCCAAGTTGGACGACATCATCAAGCCACTCGTCCTCGTCAACCACAACTGAGCAACCCAAGGAGAACCGATATGACTCAGACATCAGGACGCATGCCCGCTTACACGCCAGAGCACCCGCCGGTGCCCGACAGCGACGGCTTACGGGCCCGGATTCCCGGTTGGGGCGCTGACCTGAACAAGGAGGACCGACCGTCTGTTCCCAAGCTGAAGTTCCTCGAGACTGGCGCCCATTGGGACTTCCCCGAGCGTCAGCCCGAGAAGTACCCGCGCGAGCGGTCCGTCGAGCATCGCTTCCTGACCCCTGTATTCGGAACCGCGCAGCCACCCAGTGGGCTCTCGGGCGTCATGCGTAGGTTCGCCTACAAGTTCAGCGAGGGTCGCGCCGCGCACTGGATGATTCTGCTCTACGCGGACCGCGTCGACGCCGGCGAGCACCACCTCCGCTCGCTGCTGAGCTTGCGTCCGGACAACCCGATCACCGAGACCGGCATCAAGGCCGAGTTCACCCACAACGGCATCCGATCGCGGTTCGGCCGCAAGCGGGTGGACGTAAAGCACGCGTGGATGGATCCGATCATCGTCGCCGGCCCGTGGGTCTTGACCATCTATTTCTTGGCAAGACTACTCAAGGGCAAGAAGTAGAGGAGGAATCGTCATGACCACCTCCAACCGCCGGTCGCCGGATCAGGTACACGAATTCGACTCTCCACCACAGCTTTCGGAAAGTCTACAGAAGGTCTTGGTGGATCTGATCGAGCTGCATCTGCAGGGCAAGCAGGCGCACTGGAATCTCGTCGGCACCAACTTCCGTGATCTGCACCTGCACCTCGACGTGGTGGTCGACATCGCCCGCGAAGCCGGTGACACCATCGCCGAACGCATGCGCGCCCTGAATTCCGTGCCCGACGGTCGAACCGACACGGTGGTGGCTTCGACGACGCTGCCGTCCCTGCCGGGTGGCGAATACAGCACGGGTGAAGCGGTCGACCTGATGACCAACAGGATCTACGCCGCGGTGGACACGATGCGCTCGGTGCACGACGACGTCGATGAAGCCGACCCGTCAACCGCAGATCTGCTGCACGCGATCATCGACTCGCTGGAGAAGGCTGCATGGATGCTGAAGTCGGAGAACCGCAAGGTCTGAGCCGATGCGGCCGATGCTGGTGGCGCCCCCCTGATCTCGCGTGGGTGAAGGACAGTTCGCGACGATCATCAAATAGCAACGGGGACATACGATATGGCTCAATCTGATGTAACGAGCGGTACCATCTTTTTCCGTCCCGTCGGGCCGGTGCGGCTGCGACGGTTAATTTCAACGATGAACCCATGACGCAGGAGCCATTGAAGATCGGTTTGTTGGCGCCGCCTTGGGCGGCGATACCCCCACCGGGCTACGGGGGCACCGAGTCGGTAGTGTGCCAGCTGGCGCAGGGCTTGGCCGCCTCCGGACACGAGGTGGTGCTGTATGCCACTGGCGACAGCACGGCGCCAGTCCCCATTGTCTATGGCACGGCCACAGCGGATTGGGATCGCATCGGCCGCGGCGAGGTCGAATTGCCACACGTCATGGGCGGCTACGAGGCACTTGCCGGCTGCGACATAATTCATGACCACACTCTGTTGGGGCCGGCCTGGGCCTTGGCGTCCGGCTACGACCGAGTGGTCACCACCTGCCACGGTCCGTTCAGCGGTGACCTGCGGGCGATCTACCGCCGCTACGGCAAACGGCTGCCCGTCGTGGCGATTTCACACGACCAGGCGTCCCACGCGCCTGAGATCGCCGTGGATCGGGTCATTCACCACGGACTGGACCCGGACGACTACCCGCCGGGCCGCGGCGACGGGGGCTACCTGTTATTTCTTGGGCGGATGACCCCCGACAAAGGGGTGCGCGAGGCCATCTTGGCTGCACGTGCCGCAGGCCAGCCGCTACTCATCGCAGCCAAGAACCGGGAACCCGCTGAACAGGCCTACTTTGCGGACCAAATATTGCCGCTGCTCACCGACGATGTGGACTTCATCGGGGAAGTCACCGGTGACGCGAAACTGGCGCTACTCGGTGCGGCCAAGGCCCTCCTGAACCCCATCCAATGGGCGGAACCGTTCGGGTTGGTGATGATCGAGGCGATGGCCTGCGGCACGCCAGTCATCGCCTGCCCCAACGGCGCCGCACCCGAGATCGTGGATAGCGGCAGCACCGGGTTCCTCTGCGCCGATGCCGCCGAACTGGTGACCGCGATCGACTGCGTTGATCAGTTGAACCGTGATGCCTGCCGCGCCGCCGTCATCCAGCGCTTCTCCACCACTCGGATGGTCGCCGACCACCTCGCCCTCTATCAGGAGATGGTTGCCCGGTGAGCTTCGTCGACGGTGAAGAAGGTGCGGCGGGCGCTTGGGCCTCCGGCACGGGCCCACCCGTGACCGGCGACGACGGTGACGTCACGCTCCTGGAAGGTTCGACGTTTTGTATCTCGGCCATGTCGGGTGATGTTCATCGCGACCGGCCACAGGGATTGTTCGTCGCCGATACCCGGATGTTGTCGTGCTGGCGGCTCGCCATCGATGGGGTGCCGGTGCAAAACCTGTCCACGATTGAAGAGCCAACCGAGCCCTACCGGGCGACCTTCGTCGGCCGGACGCCGCCACGTCAATGGCTGGCGGACAGCACGATGCTGGTTCTGCGCGACAGGTTGGTCGGCGACGGGATGCGCGAGGACGTGACCTTGCGCAACCTCGGCGCGGAGCCAGTCGGGGTCACCTTGTCCTTGGCCGTCGACACGGACTTCGCGGATCTCTTCGCCGTCAAAGAGGGCAGGGTTCAGCCTCCGCACGGCCGCGCCGTCGACATCGGCACGGCGTCGATGGCCCTCACGCTCGCCGGGTCGGATTACTCCCGCGGTGTTCAGATCACCGCCACCACGGGAGATCCGATCGTCACGCCCGGCAGATTCACCTTCCGGATCGTGGTGCCGCAACGGTCGCAGTGGTCAACCTGCTTCGCTGTGGAGGCCTCGACCGGAGGTGATCGCATCCAGCTCCGGCACCGCTGTGGCGAACCGGTCGATACCAGCGGGCCTGCGCAGCGACTCCAGGCCTGGCGCCTGTCGAATCCACGAATAATGACCGGAGATTCGACGTTTGATCGTTCTCTCGAGGTAGGCACCCGCGACCTCGGTTCACTGCAGATCGAAGACCCGAAACAGCCGGGCCGTCCGATACTTGCCGCCGGGGCGCCTTGGTTCATGGCGCTATTCGGACGAGATTCCCTATTGACCGCGTGGATGGCCTTGGGTCTGGATCCACGCTTGGCGGTGAACACTCTGCGCACTCTTGCCCGGCTGCAGGGCACCCGGGTAGACCCTCTGACGGAGGAGGAGCCGGGTCGTATCCTCCACGAGGTTCGTCTCGGCACAGAGGCGGCATTGGCGCTGGGCGGAGGCACCACATACTACGGAACCGTGGACGCCACACCACTTTTCGTCATGTTGCTCGCCGAGCTCGATCGGTGGGGAGCCCTTCTCGACGATGACCGGCCGGCGCTGCTGGCGGCGGCTGACCGCGCCATGGCGTGGATTCTGGAGTACGGCGACGCCGATGGAGACGGTTTCGTGGAATACCGCCGACATACTGACCGCGGCCTGGTCAACCAGGGTTGGAAGGACTCTTTCGACGGGGTCAACCATGCCGACGGGCATCTGGCCGCCCCGCCGATAGCGCTGTGCGAGGTCCAAGGCTATGTGTACGCAGCGTTTCAGGCGCGAGCGTTCCTCGCCGACGGAGACGGTGACACTGTCCGCGCCCATCAGTGGCGTAGTCGGGCGGCGCGGCTGAAGGCGGCGTTCAACCTCGCCTTCTGGATGCCCAAGCAACAGGCGTTCGCGATGGCACTCGACGGCGCCAAACGTCAAGTCGACGCCATCGCTTCGAATATGGGCCACTGCCTGTGGACTGGCATCGTCGACGACGACAAGGCCGCCGCAGTGGCGGCGCATCTCGCGGGACCTTCGCTGAACTCGGGCTTCGGGGTACGAACTCTGGCGACCGACATGAACGCCTTCAACCCGATGAGCTATCACAACGGCTCGGTGTGGCCGCACGACACGGCGATCGCCATTGCAGGGCTGGCCAATTACGGTTTCGTCGAAGAGACCCAACAGCTTGCGTTGGGCCTTCTCGATGCGTCCGAATACTTCGGCGGGAGGCTGCCCGAGCTGTTCTGCGGGTTCTCGCGAGCTGAATTTACGCGTCCCGTGCCCTATCCGACGTCGTGTTCGCCCCAAGCCTGGGCTGCTGCGTCCTCACGCCTGGTGCTGCGCAGCCTGCTGCGCTTCAACCCCGACATTCCGCACGGTCAGGTCCAGCTCTGTCCGATGGTTCCGCCTCGGTTACTACCCGTGCGCCTGGAAAATGTGCCCCTTGCCGGAGCACGGATGAACATCGCCGTGGACGCTGACGGCGGCGTCGACGTCAGCGACCTCCCCGCGGGAGTCCAGCTGGTCACAGCGCAACCCGGGCAATCACCCGGTCGTACCCCAGCGCAACAAGCGGATCAAGGTCACTGAGGGGGTGCCACCGCGCGGTTCGTCAAGCGCCACCGACCGGCCGCATCGGGTTGCCCACGAGTTGCCCACGAGTTGTCACCGCCTTGCAGAGTCGACGAACCGTGCGGCAACGTCCCGCACCGGTGTATTGGTGTCTTGGGAGATCGCCGTCAGCATCGCGAAGGCTTGAGTGGCGTCGACGCCGAAGCGTTCCATGATCATGCCCTTCGCCTGCCCGATGACGTCACGGGTCGCCAACGCGGCTTTGAACTGGCGCTCTTGTCTTTGATTGATCAGCGCGATCGCGGCGTGCTTGGCGAGCATCGCGCCAAGGGTCTCCGATTCGGCCCCGAAGGCTCCGGCTCGGAACCCGAACAGACTCAATGTCGCACCGGTATCCCCGGGAATGTCGATGGGAGTGGACAAAACACTGTGCAGCCCAGCAGTCGTAGCGTGAGATGCAAATCGAGGCCATCGGACATCGGTGCATAGATCGTCGCAGCGAATCGCCTTCCGTGCGCTGATCGCCTCCAGGCACGGACCATGCCGGGCCGCTTGCTGAGCGCTATCAAGCGACTTGATCAGCTGCGACGTCGCTGCGATCGAACGCAGTCGGCCGTTGTCGATCAACGATATCTTGGCGCAATCGGCTCCCGATACCAACGCCAATGAGGCAGAGATCAGCTTGGTGAGCACGTCATCGATGGCTGCTCCCTCGGCCAACGCAGCGGCCAGTTGAGCAATCGTCGAGTGAAGTGCCTTTGCGTGACGCTCGTGGCGAAGTCGCTCGGGGCCTTCCACGTAAGCTACCGCGACCATGCCGATGCCATTTCGGACGAAACGTCGTGGCTAATCCAAAACCATTGCGGCTCAACCAGTCTCGTTCCAACCATTGCTGCCCCCCCAAGTTCGCCGGTAGGTGTACGTCACTGCGTCACGACTATGCCAACCGGATGGGGTCCAAGCGTCGACCCAACAGATCAACAAATCGGAAGCGCCGTAGTCCTCTCGGAGCCACTGGCGCCAGTCCTCGCGACGTGGGCAGTTCACCGCCCCTGGTGCGTGTCGCCTGCCCTGGCCAGAGCGGCGTGGACCTCGCCGTGCGGCGCTTCACGAGCTAAGAATGGGAACAGGACGCGTCCCGCCGGGCAAGGCGGTGGGGGCGCCGACGCCCGGGTAAGCGAGGGGGATGCTGATAATGGTTACACGCGACGCCATCCCCGCTGGTTCCGTTAACTCTGCCGGCCAAGGGCGGCGACGGTGAACCGGCAAGGTCACGCGCCCGTTGCGCATCGCCTCGGCACGGTGACGTCCGAATGGGCGACGCTGATAGACACTAGGGATGTCGACGAAGCGACAGCGGTGCTACGACCTGCGTTCTTCCCGGTCGATATCGCTCCGAGTGGGCTGGACGCGCTGCACATTCGAGTGATGGCAGAGCAGTTGCCGCTGCTCAGTATCGGCTACCTCGACATGGGTGGCGAGGCGGTGATGCGGGTGGCAGACATGCCTAGCTATCAGATCGCCGTCCCAGTGGCGGGTCACTCCGTGAGCAAGTGGCCCGATGGTCACGCAAGCACTCTGACCGCACCGGGGTCGGCGACGGTGTTCCAACCCGGCACGGACGTCGAGCTGAGGTGGTCTCACGATTGCGCGCAACTCGGCATCAAGATCGCCCCTACGGAAGTACAACGAGAGCTTGAAAATCTGCTGGGGCGGCAGGTCCGCAAGCCCGTTGAATTCGCCCGTCGGCTGGATCTGACGGCGACGGCGTCGCACAGTTGGATGAGCCTGATAGAAGTCTTGGTCCGAGAGGCCGGTAGAGATGACGGACTACTCAGGCATCGACTTGCCGTCGCGAATTTGCAACACCTGCTCATCGAGGGTCTGCTGCTCACGCAGCCGCACAACTACACCACCGCACTCATTGACGATGGCCGGCCGGTGTCCGAAGCGGTGGTCAAGCGCGCCATCGACCTAGTGCGCTGTTACCCGGAATCGGAATGGACAACCGCGAAACTTGCCCGCGCGACCGGTGTCAGCGCGAGGGCACTGCAGAAGGCGTTCGCCAGATCTGGCGAGCCGCCGCCCATGACGTACCTGCGCCACTTGCGGCTGCACCGGGTTCGCGCCGAGTTGGCTGACGCATCACAAATGCGGTCCTCGGCGACCATCGCCACGGTGGCGAGCCGGTTGGGCTTTGTGCACCTCGGCCGGTTCGCTCAGCAGTACCGTCAAGTGTTCGGGGAGTCCCCGTCAGAAACGCTTCGCCTGTCGGACACTCAACGATGACGTTTGGCTTCGCCGACCGTCGCAAAGATTTCGAAACGATCGATCAGATCGGCGGCGGCGAGAGCCGTCACGATCGGACCGGTCGGCGACGCGATCAGGCAGAACGATGTGTCGGACTCTCCTGCCAACGCCGAAGCACCGACCAGGGCTTCGAGAGCGGCGTTATCGACGGACGTCGCGCCTGAAAGCTCCAGCACCAGCTGTGCTGGTTGTCGTGCCAATTCGTCGGCGATGAGGCGATACATCAGCGAATGCGTTTCACCGTGGAGGTCACCCGTCGCGCCGACAATGCTCATGCCGCAGGGAAGTCGTTGCACGGCGTAGGCGAACCCGCCCCGTTGGCCTTCCACGACACTCTCGCTTACTGACATCAATCCGTCACGCTTCCCAAAGCGAGTCAAGCAGGCCACACAGCGTTCTCATATCCGGCGAGCGCCCGGAGCCCTGTCCGATTTGCGCTGCATCGTCTGCAATGCCGGGGTCCATGAATGTGTGTCGCTCGAGCGCAGCCCCGCTGCGCGACCACGCCATCTCCTGGCATGACGCTCGTGCTCGCGGCGCCTGCTGCGTCGAGGGCTGCTGGGCACTGCACGACTTCTGCGGCCAATTAGGACGAAGGCGTGCAGGCGTGAAGGCTTGGCCCGGTAATCAATGCCCACCTCCGGCGGACGTAGGGTGGTCAGCCTGAGTGCCATGGTCGTGGCCCCGCCTCAAGCCTTGCTCGGCCTGACACTCCTCGCTGTACCTGCGAACGACATTGATTGAACCAGCCGGACCAGCGAAGGGCAATAGCCCATAGTTGTTGCTGGAGAGTCGATCTGGCGTTATGACAGGGGAATGTGTGGCGGATTCGGCCCACCGCTGCCAATTGCCGTCGTCAAATTCGGCCTAGCGGGACGAAGAGCAGTGCGGTTTGCCAAGCCAGGGTTACCTAGCGTGCCGTTCGAGAACCTCGAAAATGGCAAGTCGTTGCAGGGCAGAAGGGTTGCGATATTGGCGGCCGACGGTGTGGAGCGGGTCGAGCTGGAAGTCCCGCGGCAAGAAGTCCAGGAGGCCGGCGCGCAAACCGACCTGTTGTCCCTACCTGCTGGACAGATCCAGGCCCGAAACAACGATCTCGACGAGTCTGGCACCTGCACACTCACGTCGTTTCCGAGCATCCGGACCGACCTGCGCAATGCCGGCGCCGAAGTCGTCGACGAGGAGGTCGTCATCGACGGGAACTTGATATCGAGTCGCTCACCTGACGACCTGCCAGCGTTCTGCCGGGCGATCGTGGACCAGTTCGCCAAGGCGCCGGCACGCGCTTCGTGACTTCGAGTCACAGGCGTTGCGGCGTGCGTACGTAAGGTGAGCACCCATTCACTTGCTGAAACATCTTCAGTTGCTGAAGCATTCGGAACGTCTAGTCTCCAGCGGTGACCTGACGGTCAACCGAGACGGCTTCCGCGTCGGCGTCTGATCGGCAAAGGTGCGTGGGGCGCCGGCCGACCGCGTCCGGGTGTTGCCGGCCATCTTGATCGTACTCACCACGATTCCGGCCGGCGCCCCAGTTCTACCTCGCGCTGCCGGACTGGCAGCCGCGTGCTCGGCAGGCCTCTGCTGAAACGTTCAATTTGCTAACAAGTTTCGTTATGCTCCGAGCGCCTCGGTAACCAAAACTGCCCCGGCCGGTCAGCTCGTGAGGGCCCATGCGCCGGTGCGAAAACAATACGGCGGAGGTGGGTTCCGGCGGTAAGATCTGGGTACCCACCCAACTCATGGTTCGCCGGACGGGCTCGGGCTGGCTCGGTGACTCACTGGCGCGGAGGGAGGTGTGCGGCCGGATCCCTTTCTCCCGACTACCCGGTGTCAGTTGCAATCGGGCTCTCTCTGAAGGGCAAAGGGGCTGCCGGCTCCCATAGTGATCATGAACGCTGAATTGACGATCGCCGATGATTTCGAAGCGACCGGCACCGCGGAAAGTCTGGCGGCGCTGGCAAGGATCAACTTCCCGTCACTGGATCCGACGGAGATACTGGTGACTGCGACTGACGGAGCCGAGGCGCTATGCCCGTGCCGCATCGAGGCGAGCTACTGCGCTGTCGACGAAGAGATGAAGCCATGCCCACCCACGCAATCCGAGCTCACTGGGCTGACAGCCATCCTTCAGCGTTCGGGCTGGCAAGGCAGCATTGATCTCCCGCAAGCAGATTGGGGTTGGGCGTTTCCACTATCTCATCAGGCTGTCGTCCGTGGGTGCCTCGTGGTCGGCGCCACTACCGAGCCCACGCCAGATCAGGTATTGCTACTAGAGCTGCTCGCGCAACAGGCTGGTGCCGCGCTGGCATGCGCCGAGCTACATCAGCGCGACGTTAGACAGGCTCACCAACTCAAGGAGTCCAACGACGATCTGGCCTACGCGGTGCACCGGTTGGAGGCCCGAACGCATGCGCACGAGCTGCTGGAGGCGGCGTTGGCCGACGGCGCGGGCCCCGACGGAATCGTCGAAGCACTTCATCGATTGACGGGACGTTCGGTCTGCGTCGAAGACAGATTCGGCAACCTTCGTGCATGGTCCGGGCCCGGGCGACCACTCCGCTACACAAAGCCGAAGCCCAGTCAGCGCGAACGGTTTCTGCATTCGCTCTCCACCCAGGCCGGCCCGGTACGCTCAGGGGATCGGGTGTGCGTCCTGATACAGCCGCACGCGGAGATACTCGGTGTCGTCGCGCTCATCGCGCCCGACGGCGAGGTCGATGAGGACCAGCTGTTCGCCCTTCGGTGCAGCATTAGTGTGTTGGGACTCGAGCTTTCCCATCGCCGCAGCCTCGCTGAACTGCAACTCAATCTGAGCCGCGAACTGGTCGATGACCTGCTTGCGGGTACCGACACGGACGGCGCCTACGCGCGGGCAGACGCGCTGGGTTATGACATCCGGCGTCCGCACTATGTAGTGGCGATTCACACCGGGCGCGGCGCCAACAAGACCGATATCGCCGCTGTGAGCCGTGCCGCTGCCAATCTGCACCTGAATTATCTGGTGGGCCAACAGGGAAGTTTGATCGCCTTACTGGCCGATGGTCGTCCTGCTCTCGATGCCTTGCACCGGGAGGTCAGTCGGCAGCTTGGCCATTTCGCAAGTGCAATCGGCATCGGGCCGCGCTGTGATGTGCCGACCGATTTTCCGCAGTCATTCAGCAGAGCCCGTCGCGCGCTGAACATCCGGCTGAATTCGGCACATCCCCAAGGGGCTTCGGACTATGACGAGCTGGGTTTCTACCACTTGGTCGATGCGGCGCATACCGTCGGTGTCGCCGATGAGTACGTCCGCCAGTGGCTGGGGGCATTGATCGACTACGATGCCGCGAAGAACTCCGACCTCGTGCACACCTTGAGTCACTACCTGGAATGCGGCGGCAACTACGACGAATCGGCTGCTGCCTTGCATGTCCACCGCAGCACGTTGCGGTATCGACTCGGGCGCATCGCGGACCTGTCCGGTTTCGATCTCCGTAACATCGATACCCGCTTCAACCTGCATGCCGCTACGCGAGTGTGGCGCTTCCTCAGCCCGGATTTGTGAGTACGCGGGAGCGACGCCCCAAGCGACTCTTCGCTACCTCACCCGGCGTGCACTCCCTGGTG
>JAOPWT010000470.1 GCA_025965555.1 Mycobacterium sp. | reverse complement strand
GGCCCCACTTGGCCTCACCGGAGCTGATGAACTCGACGATGATCGACTGGGCGCCGTTGACGAAGTCGCCGAACTGGGCCTCCCACAACACCAATGCGTCGGGGTTGCCGACGGAATAGCCGTACTCGAAGCCCACCGCGGCGTACTCGGACAGAGCCGAGTCGTAGACCATGAACCTGCCACCGGTGGGCTTGCCGTCCTCGGTGAGGGTCAGCAGTTCCAGCGGGGTGAACTCGGCACCGGTATTACGGTCGATGATCACCGAATGCCGCTGGGTGAACGTGCCGCGGCGGGTGTCCTGCCCCGTCAGCCTGATCAGCTTGCCCTCGGCGACGAGGGTTCCCAGCGCCAGCAGCTCGCCGAAGGCCCAGTCCACCTTGCCCTCGTAGGCCATCTCGCGGCGCTTCTCCAGCACCGGCTTGACCCGGGGGTGCACGGTGAAGCCCTCCGGCACCGCAAGGTGCGCGTCGCCGATTCGCGCCAGCAGCGACTTGTCCACCGCCGTGCTGAGCTTGGCGGGCAGTTGCTGGTCGGACTCCACCGACTCGCTCGGCTCGATGTCGTGCTTCTCGAGGTCGCGGACCTCGTTGAAGACCCGCTCGAGTTGGCCCTGGTAGTCGCGCAGTGCGTCCTCGGCCTCCTTGATCGAGATGTCACCACGGCCGATGAGGGCTTCGGTGTAGGTCTTGCGGACGCCGCGCTTGGTGTCGATGACGTCATACATTCCCGGCTGCGTCATCGACGGGTCGTCGCCCTCGTTGTGTCCGCGGCGGCGGTAGCACAACATGTCGATGACGACGTCCTTCTTGAACTTCTGACGGAAGTCGACGGCGAGTCGGGCCACCCAGGATCCGGCCTCGGGATCGTCACCGTTGACGTGGAAGATCGGCGCGCCGACCATCTTTGCGACGTCGGTGCAGTACTCCGAGGACCGCGAGTCCTGCGGTGAGGTGGTGAAGCCGATCTGGTTGTTGACGATGATGTGGATGGTGCCGCCGGTGCGGTAGCCCCGCAGCAGTGCGAGGTTCAGCGTCTCCGCTACGACGCCCTGACCGGCGAATGCGGCGTCGCCGTGGAGCATCAGCGGCACCACCGAGAAACCCTCGGCACCATCACCCTCGTCGACCAGGTCCTGCTTGGCGCGCACCAGGCCTTCGAGGACGGGGTCGACCGCCTCGAGGTGCGACGGGTTGGCCACCAGCGATACGTCGATGTCGTTGTCGCCGAACATCTGGAGGTAGTTGCCGGTCGCGCCGAGGTGGTACTTCACGTCGCCGGAGCCGTGGGCTTGGCTCGGGTTCAGGTTGCCCTCGAACTCGGAGAAGATCTGCGACGCGGGCTTGCCGACGATGTTGGCCAACACGTTGAGCCGACCGCGGTGCGGCATGCCGATGACGACCTCGTCGAGGTTGTGCTCGGCGGCCTGGTCAAGCACGGCGTCCATCATCGGGATGACGCTCTCGGCACCCTCGAGTGAGAAACGCTTCTGCCCAACGTATTTCGTCTGCAAGAAGGTCTCGAACGCCTCGGCGGCGTTGAGCTTGCTCAGGATGTACTTCTGCTCGGCGACCGTGGGCTTGTCGTGCTTGACCTCGACCCGCTCCTGAATCCACTTCTGCTGCTCGGGTTCCAGGATGTGGGTGTACTCCACGCCCACGTGGCGGCAGTAGGCGTCGCGCAACACGGACAGCACGTCGCGCAGCTTCTTGTACTCGGCACCGGCGAAGCCGTCGACCTTGAACACCCGGTCCAGGTCCCACAGCGTCAGCCCGTGGGTGAGGACGTCGAGGTCGGGGTGGCTGCGGAACCGGGTCTTGTCGAGTCGCAGCGGATCGATGTCAGCCATCAGATGGCCGCGGTTGCGGTATGCCGCAATCAATTCGATGATCCGTGCGTTCTTGTCGAAGATCGAGTCCGGGTTGTCGGTGCGCCACCGGACGGGCTCGTAGGGGATGCCCAGTTCGCGGAAGATCTCGTCGAAGAAGTCGTCCGAGAGCAGCAACTGATGGATGGTGCGCAGGAAGTCGCCGGACTCGGCGCCCTGGATGATGCGGTGATCGTAGGTCGAGGTGAGGGTGATCAGCTTGCCGAGGCCCATCTCCGCGATCCGCTCCTCGCTGGCGCCCTGGAACTCGGCCGGGTACTCCATCGCGCCCGCGCCGACGATCGTGCCTTGGCCGCTCATGAGGCGCGGCACGGAGTGCACGGTGCCGATGGTCCCCGGGTTGGTCAGCGAGATGGTGACGCCCGCGAAGTCCTCCGCCGTCAGCTTGCCGTCGCGCGCGCGGCGGACGATGTCCTCGTAGGCGGCGATGAACTGCCCGAAACGCATTGTCTCGCAACGCTTGATGGCGGCGACGACGAGCTGACGCTTGCCGTCCTTGCCCTGCAGGTCGATGGCCAGGCCCAGGTTCGTGTGAGCGGGTGTGACCACGTTCGGCTTGCCGTCGACTTCGGCGAAGTGCCGGTTCATGTTCGGGAAGCTCTTGATGGCCTGCACGATCGCGTAGCCCAGCAGGTGGGTGAAGCTGATCTTGCCGCCACGGGTGCGCTTGAGATGGTTGTTGATGACGACCCGGTTGTCGATCATCAGCTTGGCGGGGATGGCGCGGACGCTGGTGGCCGTCGGCACCTCCAGCGAGGCGTTCATGTTCTTGACGACGGCGGCCGCTGCGCCGCGAAGGACGGCGACCTCGTCACCGTCGGCGGTCGCGGGACCCTTGGGCTTGGCTTCAGCCGCCTTGGGCTTGGCTTCAGCAGTCTTGGCGGGCTCGGTCTTGGCGGGCTCGGTCTTGGCGGGCTCGGCCTTGGCCGGTTCCGTCTTGGCGGGCTCGGCTGCGGCAGGTTTGGCTGTTTCGGCCGGTGCCGTTGCGCCGTGACCGTTACCGCTCGATGCCGCCGTGGCCGACTCGTTGGTCGGCTCGGGGGAGTAGTCGACGAGAAACTCGTGCCAACTCGGATCGACCGACGAGGGATCCTCGCGGAACTTGCGATACATTTCCTCGACAAGCCACTCGTTCTGTCCGAATGGTGAAGGTGAACTGCTCACGGCAGCTACTCGCCTCGATTCCTTCTAACTCCGCGGGCGTGCCGTCTGCCGCTCGCTTGTTCGCCGCATAAAGGCTAGCGCTTCCAGACCAGCCCGTAGCGGCCAACGCCACTTGTCACATCGAGCCGACATCGACGGCGGCTCGGAGCCATCCACAGAGGCGTCCACGGGGACACCCGTCCTACTTCTCCAGCGCCGGCAGCACGTGCAGCGTTGCAGGCCACCGCGCAGGCGGGTTGCCGAATGCGCCCTTGGCGTTGGAGATGATCTTCTTGCCCATCGCCCGGTTCCCGACGCCGCCGATGACGGCACCGATGCCGACGGGGAGCATCTTCCCGAATGCGATCGCGCCACGCTTCAGCGCGTACTTCTTCACGAAGAACTTGAGCAGCCGACCGTTGAGCTGGGACACCGCGGGCAACGGGAGTGACGCCGCGCCGTCGGACAGCCAGGCACCGCCCGTTCGGCCCGAACCGATGAGATCCGCGACGGCGTGCTTGCCGTCGTCGCCGACGAGCACCGCGAGCACCAGTGCCCGGCGACGCTCCCGGTGGTCGGCGGGAATGCCGTGGACCTCGGCGACGGCCAGCACGAACACCGCGGTGGCCTCGAGGAACACCACCGTCTCACCGGCGACGGCAGACATGGCGACCAGCGTGCCGATGCCGGGGAAGGCCGCCGCCGACCCGACGGCCGCACCGCTGGCCATCACCGCGGCGAGGTAGTGCTTCTCGAGCTTGTCGACGATCTCGGCGGGCGTGGCGTTGGGATTGTTCTCCCGCAGTCGATCCACGTAGGCCTTGACCGCAGGCGCCTGAACTCGGGCGCCGCGTTCGATGATCTGAGACAGCGCGCGCGCCATCACGCTGGGGTCGTCGTCGACGCTAGCGGGCAGTTGGCTCTTGGCGCTTGAGCGAGCGCTCATGTGTACGGCCTCCAGATGCGGACGGGCTCATTCAGGCTATCCCGTCGTGATGCCCATTCAACGCACGGCGACACATGCGCGTGCCCGGCGGTGACGTCGGTCACCGTTCGCCCTGGGAAGAAAACGCTCGTAACCTTTGCTAAACACTTTCATGGCAGCATCTGGATTCGTGGACCTCAAGAGCGCTGCACCCACCGACCAGGGGGTGGCTGACGGAAAGAAGAGACCCAGCCAGACCCGGATGATCGTGGTGCTAGGTCTTCTGGTGGCCCTGGGCCCGCTCACGATCGACATGTATCTGCCGTCTCTGCCCCGGATCGCCGAAGACTATGCGGTGTCGTCGTCGGTGGTGCAGCTGACGCTGACGGGCACGCTGGCCGGTCTGGCCATCGGTCAGCTGGTGATCGGTCCGCTCTCGGATTCGCTCGGCCGCCGCCGTCCCCTGATGGCGGGCATCGTGCTGCACATGCTGGCGTCGCTGCTGTGTCTGTTCGCGCCGAACATCGTCGTGCTCGGGATCGCGCGCAGCCTGCAGGGTGTGGGTGCGGCCGCGGCCATGGTCGTGGCGATCGCGATCGTCGGCGACCTGTTCGCCGACTCCACCGCCGCGACCGTCATGTCGAGGCTGATGCTGGTGCTCGGCGTGGCCCCCGTGATCGCTCCGTCCTTGGGCGCGGCCGTGCTGTTGCGCTTCTCCTGGCACTGGGTGTTCGCGGTACTGGTGATGCTGGCGGCCCTGCTTCTGCTGCTGGCGGCGCTGGCGCTGCCCGAGACGTTGCAGGTGTCGCACCGCAGGCCGCTGCGGGTGCGCGGCATCCTCGCCACCTATGGCGAGCTGCTGCGCGACAGGCGCTTCGTGATCCTCGTACTGGTGGCCGCGCTCGGCATGTCCGGCCTCTTCGCTTACATTGCGGCTGCCTCGTTCGTACTCCAGGGACGTCATGGGCTCGGGCAGCAGGCCTTCGCCCTGGTGTTCGGCGCAGGCGCGGTCGCGTTGATCGGGGCGACGCAGTTCAACGTGGTGCTCTTGCGCCGCTTCACGCCGCAGGCCATCACCGTGTGGGCGTTGGCGGCCTCGGCCGTCTCCGGGGTGGTCTTCGTTGGGCTGGCCGCGGCGGGCGTCGGCGGGATCTACGCCTTCGTCGTCCCCGTCTGGGCGATCCTGGCGGCGATGGGCTTCGTCATCCCCAATGCGCCCGCGGTCGCGCTGTCGCGTCACCCCGATGCCGCGGGCACCGCCGCTGCCCTGCTCGGCGCTGGGCAGTTCGGGCTCGGTGCGGCGGTGGCCCCTCTGGTCGGCGTGCTCGGCAACGACGAACTGGCGCTCGCGGCGGTCATGACGGCGGGCTCCGTCATCGCCTTGCTGGCGCTGCTGGCCGTTGGGGTCTCGGGACGTGACGGTGACCCCGCCACGGCCGCGGGCGCCCTCTCTGACGCTGCGTGATCCGTACCATTTGCCAGTAGTGCGCGGGCAGGTCGACTTGTCCAAGATCACGCTGATCCGTAGCGTCGGCTCAATAGCTTCGCAACGCATGGTCGAGTAAATGCTGCTGACACTGACTCATTCGCTGGTGCCCCACGCCGTCGCGGCGTCACGTCGCGTGGGTGAGGCATCGCGATGACGGCGGCGCTGCAGCTGCTCAGACCCCGCACGAACAACCCGTGGAACGCGTTGTGGGCCCTGCTGGTCGGCTTCTTCATGATCCTTCTCGACGCCACGATCGTGGCCGTCGCGAACCCGTCGATCATGGATGCCCTCGACGTCGACTACGACTCGGTCATCTGGGTGACCAGCGCCTATCTGTTGGCGTACGCGGTGCCCCTGCTGCTGGCAGGCAGGCTCGGTGACCGGTTCGGGCCGCGGAACCTGTACCTGGTCGGGCTCGCGGTGTTCACCGGTGCGTCGCTGTGGTGCGGTCTGGCGGGCAGCATCGAGACCCTCGTCGCCGCCCGCGCCGTGCAGGGGATCGGCGCGGCGCTGCTGACGCCGCAGACGCTGTCGACGATCACCCGGATCTTCCCCGCCGCCCGGCGCGGCGTCGCGTTGAGCGTCTGGGGCGCCACGGCGGGCGTCGCCACACTCGTCGGCCCGCTGGCCGGCGGCGTCCTGGTCGACGGTCTGGGGTGGCAGTGGATCTTCATCGTCAACGTGCCGATCGGCGTCGTCGGGCTGGTGCTGGCCTACGTATTCGTTCCAGAACTGCCGACGGAGAATCACGGTTTCGACGTGCTCGGCGTCCTGCTGTCCGGTGCAGGCATGTTCCTGATCGTCTTCGCGTTGCAGGAGGGCCAGTCACACGACTGGGCACCGTGGATCTGGGGCATGCTCGTGGCCGGGGTCGCCGTGATGGTGGGCTTCGTCAATTGGCAGGCCGTCAACCCCCACGAACCGCTGATCCCACTGAAGATCTTCCGCGACAACGACTTCAGCATGTCCAACCTCGGGATCGCCGTCATCGGCTTCGCGGTCACCGCCATGATCCTGCCGGTGATGTTCTACGCCCAGGCCGTCTGCGGGTTGTCCCCGACCCGGTCTGCCTTGCTGACCGCTCCGATGGCAGTCGCGACGGGGGTGTTGGCGCCGTTCGTCGGCAAGCTCGTCGACCGGGCTCACCCACGGCCCATCGTCGGATTCGGCTTCTCCGCGCTGGCGATCGCGTTGACCTGGTTGTCGATCGAGATGACGCCGACAACGCCGATCTGGCGGCTACTGCTGCCGTTCGTGCTGATGGGCATCGGCATGGCGTTCATCTGGTCGCCGCTGGCGGCCACCGCCACCCGCAACCTTCCGCCGCAGTTGGCAGGCGCTGGTTCCGGCGTCTACAACACCACCCGTCAGGTCGGTGGCGTCCTTGGCAGCGCGGGGATGGCCGCCCTGATGACCTCGCAGATCAGCTCGGCGCTACCGCCGGAGTTGGATCCTGGGGTGGGTCAGGGTGCCATCACCCGCCTGCCGGGCTTTCTGCACGAGCCGTTCTCCACCGCCCTTTCGCAGTCACTGCTCCTGCCTGCGTTCGTCGCGCTGTTCGGCGTGATCGCCGCCCTGTTCCTGCGTGGCTCCGCAGAGGGGTCGGGCGGTGAGCCGAGACCCTTGTTCGATGCTCGCACGTACGTCGAACCCGACTACTTTCGCGATGACGACGACTACGTCGAGTACGCCGTCGAGTGGTCATCCGGAGAGGACGACGCGGAGTGGGGAGCCGAGTACGACGTTTTCGCCGGCGACATGACAGCCGCCGATGAGAGCGCCACCGCTCCGTTGGCGGTTCACGTGGAACACCCACTGCATGCGCCCGCCGAGAGCTGGCACGGCGGGCCCGTCGAATCGTGGCACAGCCTGATGGATCACGAACCGGTGGCATTCGACGCCGACGACGAGCCGGACACGGTTCCCGAACTCATCGCGATCGAAGAGCCGTACCGCCCCGCGGAGCCCATTCCGGAGCGCAACGGCCATGCCCCGTGGCGCAGCATCCTCGACGACATGCTCGACGGCCCGACCCGTGCACCGGTGGCGGAGCCAGAGCCGGTGGGGTTCGCGCACAACGGGTTTCACGTCGAGTCGGAAGCGAACCTGCATGTTCCTCCAGTGCCGCCGCCGTCGTCCCGGGGCGGCCGGCACTCTCGGGACGAGAGTCGCGACGATGACGATGCGGGAACCTACGGCAGGCATTCGATGCGGTTCCGCGACTGACTCAGTCGAAGAGCACTGCGGGATTCAAGCAACCGTCGGGGTCGAATGCGGCCTTCAGCGCGCGCATGGCGGCGATGTCGGCGTCGGTACGCGACATCGTCAGGTAGTCCCGCTTGCGGGTGCCGACTCCGTGCTCGGAGCTGACGTTGCCGCGGCAGGCGGCGATCAACGCCATCATCGCCGAATACAGGGCCCGTTCGCGTTCGGCGTCGAGAACGCAGCGCACCAGGTTCAGGTGAAGGTTGCCCTCGCCGATGTGACCGAACAGCACGGGGATGGCCTCGGGCGAATGCTCCGCGACCAGTTCGGTCGCCGCGGTGGCGAACTCGTCGATCATCGAAAGTGGCAGTGAGACATCGAACTTCAGTGGAGGGCCGTAGACGCCCAGGACGTCGGCGACGGCCTCGCGGACCTGCCAGAGGCGGTGCTGGGTGGCGGTGTCGATGCCGACGGCGGGTTCACCGACCAGTTCGGCATCGTCGAGCAGTTCAGCCAGCCGCTCGGTGTGATCGACGTCGCCGGCCAGTTCGATGAGAAGCTGCCACGCGCCGTCCACGGCGGGGCCGACGCTGCGGTGCTCGGCCGTCAACGCGCTGGCCCGTGCGTCGATCAGTTCCAGCGCGGCAATGCCGTCGGTGTCGCGGAACTCGCGCCCGACGGCGACGAGAGCGTTGAGGTCGGCGAACCCCGCGATCGCCGTGACACGTTGTGCCGGTGTGGGATGCAGTCGTAGGTCCAGGCTGGTGATCACGCCGAGGGTGCCCTCGGCGCCGACGAACAGGGACGCCAGGTCGTAGCCGGTGTTGTCGGTGCGGACCTCGCTGTGGCGGCGCACCACCGACCCGTCCGGCAGCGCGACCTCGAGGCCGAGGACCTGCTCGCCCATGTTTCCATAGCGCACGGTGCGCAACCCGCCCGCATTGGTCGAGGCCATGCCGCCCACGGTCGCCGAGTCGCGGGCCGCGAGGTCGACGCCGAACACCAGCCCCGCGTCGGTCGCGGCGCGTTGGACGGCCGCCAGGGTGGCTCCCGCGCCTGCGCGGACCCGCCGTTCGACGGTGTCGACCTCGGTGATGGCCGAGAGCCGTTCGGTGGAGAGCAGGATGTCGTCGTGCTCGGGGACGGTTCCGGCGACCAGCGACGTCCGCCCGCCCTGCACCGTGACGTACGCGCCCGCGTCATGGCACTCCCGCAGCACCGCGGCAACCTCGCCGTCCGAACCGGGCCGCACCAGGGCAGCCGCCCGGCCGTGATAGCGGCCGGTGTAGTCGACGCATCGGCCGGCCAGGACGTCGCGATCGGTGCTGACGTGCCTGGCGCCGACGATCGCGGCGAGCCGTTCGGTCAGCGTTTCAGTCACTCCGTGGGTGTATCACACGGTGCCAGAGCCAGGAATGCGCCGAGGTCGATCAGGCCGTCCGGCGTGGACGGCAGGTAGTCGGTCAGTAGCGTCGACCG
>JAOPWT010000467.1 GCA_025965555.1 Mycobacterium sp. | reverse complement strand
CCGTAGCATCTGATAACGCGTCAGTGCTGCCGGGGCGTCGGCGGCGGGGACGCCGCGTAGCAATATGGCCAACGCCAACGCGTCCTCGATGGCCTGGTTGGCGCCCTGGCCCATGTGCGGCAGCATGGGATGGGCCGCATCGCCGAGCAGGGTCAGCCGACCGTCCGTCCACCGTGGAAGCGGCTCGCGGTCATACAGCCCCCACTTGAGTGTGGTCTCGACCCGCGAGAGCAGACGACGCACCTGCGGGGTCCAATCAGCGAATGCAGCGGCTAGAATCGTCGGATCACCAGGAGCAGACCATGATTCGCGCATCTGCTCGTCTGCAGGGACGAAGCCGACGTAGTTGATCAACTCACCCGCGCGCACCGGGTAGGCAATCAAGTGTTTGCCGTCACCGCCCCACGTCACCAATCCCTTGGGCCACTCGGGCAGCCGTTCCGCCGGGATCAGGCCGCGATACGCCACCACGCCGGAGAACACTGGGTCGGTGGGCTCCACGACGTAGCGTTGAAGCCGGGAATGGATTCCGTCGGCGGCAACCACCACATCAGCACTCACGGCCGCCCCGTTGTCGAAGCTCACCCGCGCAGACCCGCCGTGCTGAGTGAACTGCACGCAGCGATGTCCGGTGTGCACGACCTCAGTCGGCAACGCGCCGGCCAGGACCTCCACCAGATCGGCCCGGTGCAGCCCCAGCTGTCCGGCCCCGGCGCCGTACTTTTCATGTGAGACAACCGTTCCGTCCTGGGTGAAGAGGTGAAACTCAGACAACCGCGCGCCACGTCGGCTCACCTCGTCGCCGAGTCCGAGCCGATCCAGGACTCGTTGACTGTTGCGGTGAAGTCCGACTCCTGCGCCGACTTCGGCCAACTGACGCGCTTGCTCATACACGCGAACCTCGGCCCCCATCTGGTGAAGCGCCACGGCCGTGGACAGTCCACCGATGCCGCCACCGATGATCGCTACTCGCAACTTCTTCATCACTGCCCCTCCCCGGGAAATCGAGGACGGCCCGTGCACCAATTTCGATGGTCAGCCACGCAGCAGCTCCAGCGCAGCGTTCACGCCGCTCGGATCGATGGGAATCTCGGCGAGCTGCAACCCCATCTGCACCCCGGCCAGCGTCCCGGCCAGTGTCAGATCGTTGAAATGGCCGAGATGGCCGATCCGGAATGTGCTGGTCGCGAGCTTGCCAAGGCCGGCACCGAGGGACATGTCGAAGCGATCCAAGACGATGTCGCGGACCTTGTCGGCGTCGTGTCCATCGGACAACAACACCGCCGTTACCGACCTGGAATGCCCGCCCTCGTCGAGGCACACCACGTCCAGGCCCCAGGTGCGCACGGCCGCCCGCGTCGCCGAAGCGTGGTGAGCGTGGCGAGCAAAGACCTGATGCAGGCCTTCCTCGTACAGCATCGTCAACGCCTCCCGCAGCCCGTACAGCAGGTTGGTGACAGGCGTGTACGGGAAGGATCCGGTCCGGTTGGTCGCCAGGATCGGCTGCCAGTCCCAGTACGACTTGGGCAGACTCGCGCTGGTCGAGGCGTCGAGCGCCTTGTCACTGATGGCGTTGAAGCTCATCCCCGGCGGCAACATCAGCCCCTTCTGCGACCCGGCGATCGTCACGTCGACCCGCCACTCGTCATGCCGGTAGTCGATACAGCCGAGTGAGGAGACCGCGTCAACCAACAGCAACGCCGGGTGCTCGACACTGTCGATGGCTTGGCGGACTTCGGCGATCGGGCTGATCACCCCGGTGGAGGTCTCGTTGTGCACCACGCACACCGCCTTGACGGCCCGCGCAGTGTCAGCGGCGAGCCTCTGCGCGACGACATCGGGGTCCACTCCATGCCGCCAGTCGCCGGGAACGAAGTCGACGACAAGCCCCAACTTGCCGGCCATTTCTCGCCACAACGTCGCGAAATGCCCAGTCTCGAAGGCTAATACGGTGTCACCGGCGCTGAGCGTGTTCACCAACGCCGCCTCCCAACCCCCGGTCCCGGAGCCCGGGTAGAGCACGACTGGGCCCTTGGTGCCGAACACCGGGCCAAGCAGCTCGAAGACCTCGAGCGCAAGAGCCTGGAACGACGGCCCCCGATGGTCAATGGTCGGCGCCGCGATGGCACGCAGGACTCGGTCCGGAACATTCGTGGGCCCCGGAATCTGCAGGAAGTGACGGCCGCTCGGGTAACTCACGATGAAACTCCCCATCCGATCGGTCGGCCACCGATAGCCGCCGGGATGACGGATCGGTATCGGAGCGATATGCGCATCGCGCCATCTCAAGAATTGCGCGTCAGAGCAACCGTGTCGCCACTGTTGGCGCCCATGAGTGGCCCCTGCTAGCCGGTATCTTTCGTCCCACCGCTAGTGCATCTCAGTACGCGGTGCGAGAATCTCCTTGGTAGCCAACGACTCCCGCTCCGATGGGCGTCACGCGTGTTCTCCGATGAGGACACTCAGGATTGACTGTATGCATTGCTCTTTGCACGGCCAGCAGTACCAGTCCTGCCAGCTCGTCATCCACTGGAGCGTCCGCCTGGTGGTGCTGCACACGCAGCACTTGGGCCCTTCAACGGGTGCGGCTTTGATGATGGTCTGCCGGACGACGTAGACCAGCAGTCCCATGCAGAGAAGGGCGACGATGGCGGTCATGAGCCGGTGATCACGTCCGGCCCGGCAGTCCCGGCCACGTGCACCATCAGGCGGCCAGGGTCGGCATCGGTACGGTGAGCGTCGCACCACAGCCTTGGGGGCATAGCAGCCTGAGGCCACCAGATTGGGTGTTCATGCTGCGGCCTCCTGGTCTTCTTGCGGATGTTGATAAAGCGCGGGGATGCGTGGGCCATGTCGGCGCCGGCTTCACTCGTTACTGTCACGCTTCCTTCGGAGTTGTTGCCAGACGACGAATTTCGGGCTTATGTACAGTGGCCGCGTTCTTGCAGCAACGATTGCATAGGATTCAGCAATAATCGTTCCCGCTGGCGCCCGTGTGGCATGCCTGCTACCTGCACCTCCAGCGGTACTGGTGGCTCGGGCTAGCCATTCATGCCGAATGCGTTGTTCCGCAACCGCCCTCTCACGCGATGGAACCCTCGAGATGCAGCGGGATCTCCACGAGCAGCGCGGTTCCACTTCCGGAGTGACTCGAGATCGCCATCGTGCCCCCGAGGGCCTCGACCCGATCGATCAGACCGATGAGGCCGGACCCCTTCGCGGCGTCGGCTCCCCCGATGCCATCATCTCGGATCGACAGACGCAGGTGGGCATCGTGGGTTTCGACGCCCACCTGCACCACCGAGGCGCGGGCGTGTTTGGCCACGTTGGTCAGCGCTTCGGATACGACGTAATACGCACCGACTTCCACCGAGTCGGGCAACCGTCGGTCAACACCGAGGTCGAGGTCGACCGGCACGGCCGAACGGCGGGCCAGTGTCCTGAGCGCGGGTCCAAGTCCCCCCTTGGACAGGATCGACGGATGAATTCCGTGTGATAACTCTCGGAGTTCGGCTGACACGCCGGTGATCCCGGACACGAGTTCACCTAGCTGCTCTCTGAGTGACGGCTGTTCGGCCGGCACTGACGCCTCAGCCAGCCGCAACTGCAGCGCCAGTGCGACCAGCCTTTGCTGGGCGCCGTCGTGCAGGTCGTGCTCCAGACGGCGGCGGGCGCCGTCGGCGGCCGCGACGATGCGCGCGCGTGAGGCGATCAGTTCGGCGCGGGTGGCGGCGTTGGCGATTGCGGTGGCGAGAAGGTCGGCGAAGTCGCTTATCCGCGCCTCGGTGTCCTGTGGCAGCGGCTCGGGTACCGTCGAGCCGACGATGGCCGCACCCCACACGGATCCGTCGACGATGATCGGGACTCCCACCGCCGAACGGATGCCGAGCTCACGAATGCGTGCCGCGTGCTCACCCGGAGCGTTGTCGTGGCTGTCCATCCGGGCGGTCTGGCCGGTGCGAACCCTCGCCGCGACGTTGTCGCCTTCCAATGGCAGGCGCAGGCCGTCGGGCAGCTTCTGCAGTCGGTCGCCGTGGTAGATCGCGACGGGGACGAATTCCTCAGCGTCATAACGGGATACCGTCGCATGCATCACACACAGGCAGCGCGCCAATTCATCGGCCACCGCTTCGAACACCTCCGCAGGGCTGGCCCCGCGCGCGACCAATGTTGCGACCCGCCGCAAGGCTGCCTGTTGCTCGGCTAGCACACCGAGCGCGGTGCGGGTCTGCGCGTCGGCGATCGCGGTGGCGACGAGGTCGGCGAAGTCCCCGACGTGTAAATCGATGTCGGGCGGCAGCGGTTCGGGTCGTGTCGACCCGACGATGGCTGCACCCCATGGGCGGCCTCCGACGGTGATCGGCGCCCCGACCGCCGTCTGGAGTCCCAGTTCCCGCAGGCGTGTGGCGATGGAACCGGAACCGTTCTGATAGCTGTCCATCGTGGCGGGGCGCCCGGTGCGAAACACGTGAGTCGCGACGTTTTCGCCGTCGAGTGCGAATCGTTCGCCGACTGGGATCCTCGTTATCGCGGCGTCGTCGCCGGCGGCGGCAAGCAGAACCCCTGCGCCGTCGGACTCGTAGCGGAACAACACCGCGTGGTCATAGACCCCTAAGCAGCGCGCCAACTCGTCCACCACCGCCGAGAAAACCTCGGACGAAGAGGCCCCGCGTGCAACCAGTGTCGCCACCCGTCGCAACGCGGCCTGTTGTTCTGCGAACACGCGGCCCGACTCGGCTGCGATCTCGGCCGCCCGGCGGCGGTGATCCGACGCAGCGGCGCGCCGGGCCAGGTCGGCCACGGTGCTGGCCGACAGTGCGGCCACCAGAAAGACTGCGAGTGCGACCCAGTCCCGGGGGTCGGTCACGGTCAAGGATCCGATTGGCTCGAGGAGGAAGAAGTCGAAGGCTAGGGTGCTGGCCAGGGCCGTCGCCGCCGCCAGCCAGAACCCCCACCCCATCGCGATCACCACGGCGCCGAGGAGGTAGACCACGCCCAAGGTGCCCTCGGGAACGACCCGGCTGAGCAGAAAACCCAGGAGGGTTTCTGCCAGAAGTAGGGACGCGGCGACGCCGAGACCCACCGCCAAAGACGGAGTCGTCGGGCGCACCAATAGCGACAACACGTGTCCCCGGGCCGATGCCGGGCGTCGCTCCGCATCGGAAGTGCTTGGTGCTGGGACCGCGCCCGACACGGACGACACCCGGCCGGGCTGCGGTGACCGTTTCTGCGGCATCACGCACGCTCACATTGATCCTGGTAGACCTGGACGGTAAGTCGCCGTCCGAGAATCATAACCTCACCAGCCGGGGAATTGCCCGGCCGGCGAAGCGCTCGCCAGCGCGAACGGCTTGAGGCGAAACATTCCCTCGAGTTACACCGCCTCGCGAGCGCTATTGCGCAACTGGACGCCAACAGCTATGGACAGATCCCTGCCAGCGGTAAGCGTTGACGGGTGTCAACACTGGACATCGGTGCGTCGGAACGGCGCGACGCACGTCGGACCGCGCGCCACGAGGGTCGGCGAGCGTTAGAACGACTGATTGCCACACATGCGAACCGGAGCGGAGGTACCGTTCGGCCACCCGGTACCTTCGCATGGTAGCGAGATGGAGGCTGGTTCTAGCGCCGCACCAATCCGCGTCCGGTCGGGTCGTGGTCGCCCTGTGCAACGTCAATCAACATCCCGACGGCGACTGGGGTTCCGGATCCGCCAGCCTGCGCGCGAGCGGGTGTTCCTCACCCCGTCCGAAAAAGCGGAGTTCTCCGCGCCACCACTGCCCGACGTGGTGCCGCCGCCGGGACGTTTGACACTGAGCACCGTGCGGTCCCACGACCAATGGAACACCACCATTTATTCCGATGACGACCGCTACCGCGGCCTGAAGAACTTGCGCACCGCACTGTTCATGAATGCCGAAGACATGCGCGACCGCGGATTGGCCGAGTTCGACCTCATCGACATCACCAGCTTCGCCCGCGACGGCAGTACCCGCTCGGTGTACGGCTATCGCGCCGTGGCCTACAACACCCCGCGCGGCAGCGTATTCGGCTACATGCCCGAGTTGAACGTGCTCTGCGCGATTGCGGACCACAGCGGCCAGAGCGGACAACCGTTGACCAAGCAACTCATCGTCGAGGTCACCCCGGCCGGCGCTGCGCCGGATCCGCACCTCACCGCTGCTCATGACCGCTGAAGCTGCTCCGTCCCCAGTACGACTTGGGTTGTCCGGCTAACACCCGCGGGGTCCAAATAGTCGAGGGTGACCGTGACGCCGGGCGCCTTCGATTGCACTGCGGCGACCAAAGCCTCAGCGCTGTGGATCATTTGGTGGTCGACCTTCGTAATGACCGCGCCGGCGGCCAGACCTGCCACCGCGGCCGGGCCACCGCTGGTGACTCCGACGATCGGTGCGCCTTGGACATTCGCGTCGTTCCCCAACTGCACGCCCAGGGAGGCATGCGACGCCTTGCCGGTGGCAATGAGTTCGTCGGCGACGCGCCTTGCCTCCCCGACGGGAATCGCAAAGCCAAGGCCAACCGAACCACTTTGGGAGACAGGCGAATTGCCTAGGGATGCGATCGCCGAGTTCATCCCGATGAGTTGGCCATTTGCGTTGACCAGTGCTCCGCCCGAGTTTCCGGGGTTGATCGGCGCATCGGTTTGAATGGCGTCGATCGTCGTTGGTGGATTCCCCGAGCCGGCATCGACTGTGGACACCGGGCGGTCAAGGGCGCTGATGATGCCCGTAGTGACCGTGCCATCCAAGCCCAGTGGGGATCCCACCGCCACCACCTGCTGGCCGACGCGAAGGTCGGCTGATGATCCCATCGCGATCGTGGTCAATCCAGAAGCGCCCTGCGCCTGCACGACTGCGATATCGCTCGTTGGATCGGTGGCGACCACGGTGAAGGGTGCGGTATGGCCGTCATTGAACCTGACTTCGGTGTGCGCGCTGCCCGGGGCGGTGCGGTTGGCCTCGACTGCGGCCGAAACCACATGGTTGTTGGTCATGATCAGCCCATCGGTCGTCAAGATGATGCCCGAGCCCTGATCGCCCTCGTCGCCCACATCGGTCTGTAGCCGCACCACGCTGGGCAACACTTTTGCGGCGATCTGCTCGATCGAGTTGGCGGGAAGGCTGGCCGCCGGATGAGGTGCGGCCATCGGCGGGGGTGCCACCGTAACGGTCCCCGCGGTGCCGAGAGCGGAGAGGTGTGGCTGCACAGCCAGTCCGGCGGCGGCGCCGATGCCCGCAGACATCAACGCCACCGCTAGTCCCGCGGCAACAAGTGTGCCACCGCGAGAACGCCTGTGCTGCTTCCCATGTTCAGAGGTCGACCCGTCGGTGCCGAGTGCAGATTGACCTACGTAACCGTAGGGGTACTGTCGCTGAGCGGATGGCCATTGGCCATATGGATGCTGGTAAGGATTCGGATTCGACGCCGTGACCATAGCTCCTAGGGTCGCGATTTTGGCATCGATTGTCGTCAACGCTGACGCCCACTACCACCTGCAGCTAGCACCAAAGTTGAGTACCAGCTAGCTACCGCGGCCCCGGACGTCACGTCGCTCACCGGTGG
>JAOPWT010000425.1 GCA_025965555.1 Mycobacterium sp. | reverse complement strand
GACCAGTCAGCGGCCAAGAAAGACGCACTCAACGAGGGTAGAACCGACAAGCAGCACAAGCTAATCGAAACCGTCGTTTCCCCGCTCCGGGCGTGACTGTCCTGCCAGACCCGGCCGCGCGTTGTGCACGCCGGTCAGAACAATCGCCCGAACCATTTCACGACCTGTTCGACCACGCTCGGTGATGCGTTCCGACGGCGTTCGCCACCCGTCCGAGCTTTGTGGTCGTCTGCCGGTCCACCGGCGTCTAACCCCCAGGTATGCGCACCCGGTGTCGGCCCTGGGGGTAGTCGAACTAGGTTTCGCCGTATTCGAATTCGCGGCGGCCGCATTTGAGCACCGCAATGATCTTCTGCAGCGTCGCCTCGTAGACGTCGATGCGGTGGCTCGCCTTTGACTGGAACACCAGTTGTCTCGCGCCGAGTTCCTTGGCTTCCCTCTTGGTCTTGGACAGCACCGCATGCCAAGGAAGTCGGGCGCCGCAGTCGTGCCGCACGACGAAATCGAACGGGTCCTAAGGATGGCGTTGGAGCTTAGGGTAAGGGCCACGCTTGGGCACGTCGTCATGGATAGTTACGAATATTCACGATGTCCTTCGGAGGATTGTGCGCTCCACGACATCATCGCGGACTCACTGCTCGAAGTCCCGCAGTACACACGTGAGCGTCACCGAGACTGACCGCCGCAGAGAGGGCGCACACAAGCCCCATCGTGTTTTATGCGCTCGTGCCGCCCAGACTGGTCGGTCACGGGTGGACTCCAGGCGAGGCTCGGCCCAACGCGGATTGTTGTCACGGCGTTGTCACGCATACGGAACACACTGGCATCCGATGGCATGTAGTGGGATCGTCGCCGCAGGTCAGCGTAATCCAGGAGATTCCGGGACATGCCCGACATCCTGTCTCGCGGACTGTAAATCCGTCGTCGGTATCGGGACCGAGTCATAGCGGAGTAAGTCTTCCCGGGACTTGCGACGCTAGGTCGATCGAGTCTGCCATCGGTGTTGGCAGCCTAGATTCACGTCGCGAGATTGCGCCTTCCGGCGCGCTCAGCGAAAGCATCGAGAGCGCCAAGAATTTCGGGTGCGCGCCAGGCGCGGTTGCGGGTGCGGTCGGTGAACTCGACGATCACGCCTGCCGCGACAAGGGGGTCGACGTATCTGCGGGCGTTGCCGGTGGTGATTCCGAGTTCGCGCTGAAGCGTTAGGGCGTTGAACACTGGTTGTCGGACAAGGAGATCCGCGACGCGGTGAACGGCAGAGTCGCGGCGCGCCGTGATGCGGGAGTCCCATTGTTCGCGTATTGACCGGAGGTCACCGACGAGGTGCCGGCCGTTGACGATGGCGAGAATCGCCGCGGATGAGAGCTGTTCGACGATGGGCGCGGGATCTCCGTCTCGGTAGATGCCGAGTGCCTGGAAGTAGGCGTCGGTGTTGGAGAGAAGGCCCGCTGAGACTGGAGCGGTGATCTGACGGGTGAGCCGCTTGTTGCGAAGCATCGCTTGCACGAGTGCGCGTCCGGTACGGCCGTTGCCGTCGGTGAATGGGTGGATCGTCTCGAATTGTGCATGGGCGATCGCAATCTGAGGCAGCGTGGGCACATCGGTGCGTTGCGCGAATGCGAGTAGGTCTGCGATGGCGGGCCGGACCCGTTCGTGGTGGGGTGCGATGAAGTCGGCGCCGCGGGGGCCGAAGGCGCCCCCGCCGATCCAGACTTGCTCGGTGCGCCATCGGCCCGCCATGTCCGGTTGGCTTGCGCGCATCAGCGCGTCGTGCATCGCCAGGATCGCCTGCTCGTCGAGTTCGTCCGCTAGAGCGATGGCGGCCTTCATCGCCTCCGTATTGGCGACGATCAGCGTGGCGTTGCGGCGGCCGTCGCCGCCGAGGGCCTCGGCTTCGGCGATGGCGCGCGCGGATGCGGTGAGGTTCTCGATGTTGGAGCTCGCCGCGGACTCCGATCGCAGTAGCACCGACGCGAAGGGGGCGATCTCGTGACCGAGTTCGGCGTCGAAGCGCGCAACTTCTCGACTGGCTTCGTCGGCGTTGGCAAGCACGTTGGCGGGTACGTCGACCTCGAGGGCGGCGATCGCCGCGGGGATCGCGGCGTCGTACTGGCCGGCTTGGCGTTGCGCCGCGCGAAGATCGGCCAGGCCATAGCCGGCCTCCGTAGGCGTCGGCCAAGTCAACCTTTCATGGCCGATGGCAGTGCCGTGAAGTGATGCCATGGTCCGAACATAGCATCACTTAAGAGATAAATGATGCTAGTGAAACGGGCGGGCATCATATGTGCAGTTCAGAGGTGCCCTGGCTCAGTTTGATCGATGTTTTCTGTAGGAGCGTGCCGCCCACCTGACGGAAGGTCGAAAACCTCCCGTTCCATAGGGCCAAAATAGGGCCAAACTTTCAGAACAGGTGCTCTGAGGGGTCCAATTCGGCCAATCTGCAACGCTGTGACCAGCGCGAACGGTTTCGAGTCACATGCGTAACCGCCTGAAAAGCGGAAGGTCGCCGGTTCGATCCCGGCCCTGGCCACTCAGTATCGTTGCTGGTTAGCGCCATGAATCGACTCGAAACAATAGCTATCGGGTTCCTTGGCGCCCAACTTATCCGGCCAAATCTTGAAGGCTTCCGCCACGACTGCTTACGGAAGGTCTCCGCGAGTGTCGTCAAGGGCGTCGAGTGCCGACGCGATGTCGTCGAGTTCGTCGTCGTAAAGATCGGCATAGATGTGTGCGGTCACGGTGGTTGAGGCGTGACCCCATCGTCTTCTGTAGCAGCCGCAGATCGGCGCCGGCCCGGCGCGCCAGCGAGGACTCAGTCCCTCCTACGGTGTACGTCTGCCGCCACCATCGCGACGGTTGCGGGCAGGGCGGCCGCCGCGGCGTCCGACAGCCAACGCCGTCCCTAGTGTCAGTCACGTCGACCATGAACAGCACCAGGTGCTCAGGAACCCGGCCCAGCGCCTGACCCAGGTCGAAGGCCTGCACCAGACTCGGAGCGTGCGAACTCAGCGCCGCCGGCTCGGCGAGTTCGGCGACCCTACAGCGCCGGATCTGCCCCGGCACGGGGGTTGGTAGGGAAGTGCGGTGTGGCGGCGGCGCGCACGGGATTCGACGGTGCTCAACGATACGGTCGCCACCCAGGACACGACCACCACGGCTCGCAGAGTGCTTGCTTCGGTAAGCAGACCGCTACCGGCCCCGGGAGTTCGGGATACAAGAGTCGGACGGCGCTCCTGACGAAAAGGAGTGCCGTCCGAAGCAACAATCACTTGGTTACCAAGCGTGCGTGATGCGCGGCGAAATGTGGCCTCGGCGTCAGGAGACATTTCCCTGCCTGACGCAAGCCCACCGCGCTATGCCCAGTTGATGGGCCTTGCTTCGCGTGGGTGCCTAGTGTTCGTGCTGGGCGCCACAGCCGAGAGGAGGAATCTTCTCTTCCGGTCCGACCTTGGTCTGCCGTGGATCCGTAGCTTAATCCTACCGCGCCTGTCGAGGTAAGTAGCAGCAAGATGAGTTGGGCCGAGCGTTCAACCGGCATCTCGCCGACCATCACCAATTCCTGTACGCGCACATGTTCGGCCGGATCGACAACATTGACGCCGATATCGCCAGACATCGAGAAGATCGAGGTGCGTCTGGCCCCATTCATGGGGAAGACGATCCTAGACACCGGGTTTCTTATCGGCGAAGACCTGGGCGCCGCGCCGACACCCCTGGTGCTAGTGCCGGTGGAGTGCTAAACCAGAAGGAGCGCAGCCAGCCGACACCCGTCGCGGTGGCGAGGTGCGGCAGCCAACATGTAGGAGGTGGTTGCTGTGCTTCATCCCGATCCATTCCGTGATATCGACAGACTTGCCGCGCAGCTGCTCGGTACATCCCCCGGATCTGGCCGAGTCCCCCTGGCTATGCCGATGGACCTCTACCGCTCCGGTGATCACTACGTGCTTCACGTCGACCTTCCAGGCGTGGACCCCGGTTCGGTGGACGTCAGCGTTGATGGCGGCATCCTCACTGTGAAGGCACAACGCAGCGAACGCACCGAAGTCGACGTGCAGTGGCTGAGTTCCGAGCGCTTCACCGGCGGTTACCTACGTCGACTGTCCCTCGGTGAGGACATCGACGCCGACCACATCGCCGCCACCTATCAGAACGGGGTGCTGACCGTAACCCTCCCGGTGGCGGCACGAGCCAAGCCGCGCCGCATCGAGATCACGCCCGGGGCACGTGAGGAAACAAAGGTCATCGAGCCCAGCGACTCATCCGACCAGCACACCACGACCTAACCCCTTCTTTACCGGACGGGGTCCAGGCGGGTCATGCCGCCGGGCCCTTGGCAGTTGGTCATGCCCATTTCGCATCGAGTGCGCCAACAGCACCCGGAGTTCGTCACCGAGGCCATCGTCGTCCACGCTAGGGCCCCGGCATCCCCACCGGAACCCGGCAACGCGTTCCCGCAGCACGGCCGCCACGCGATCGTTTCGCACCCTAAATGGGGGCTGCCGTTAGTTCCTGATGTCCACGGGCCTACGTGAAGGAACTGTTTGACGGTGGCCGACCGGCTGCGCGACAAGGTCGCGATCGTGACCGGGGCCTCGAGTGCCGGGCTCAGTTGGGGCAACGGCAAGGCAACGGCTGTCCAGTTACCGAAGAGACACCAAAATCGGCGCGACCATCATGGCCATCAGCAGAACCAGGACGACTACCGTCATCGTTGCTGGCGTGGACGTTGACCTTGATACGGCGCGCAGACATAGTATTGGTTCCATGGAATGCAGATCGTTTCGTTTGGATCTGAGCTAGGTTCTGGCTGCGTGGAGCCGAGGTTTGCATGATCGCGGCGTGGTATGACCGGCAGGGTCCTGCAGCGCAGGTATTGCACATTGGCGAGTTCGCGGCGTCCGAACCCGGCCCGGGCGACGTTCGGGTGCGAGTCGCGCGCTCCGGTGTCAACCCGGGGGACACGAAGAAGCGGGCGGGCTGGCCGGGGTCGCCGATGATCTATCCGCGGGTGATTCCCCATAGCGACGGTGCCGGTGTCATCGATGCGGTCGGTGAGGGCGTCGACAGGAAGCGAATCGGGCAGCGGGTGTGGATCTACGGCGCCCAGTCCTACCGGCCGTTCGGAACCGCGGCGCAGTTGACCTGCGTGCCCGACATGCAGGCGGTGGCCCTACCGGACGAGGTCACCGACGATGTGGGTGCCTGCTTAGGCATTCCCGGCATTACGGCGCACCGCGCTGTCTTCGGCGACGGCCCGGTGGCGGGGAAGACGATCCTTGTTCACGGGGTGCTTGGTTCGGTGAGTTCGCTGGCCGCCCAGCTGGCTCGGTGGGGCGGAGCAGACGTCATCGGCACCGTCGTGCACGTAGGCGACCTCCAGAGGGTCGATACCTCCGTTGTCTCCCACGGCGTCGCGCTCGAGCAGACCGACGCGGCATCAGAGATCCGTCAGTACGCCCCCGACGGCGTGGACCGCATCGTTGAGGTGGACTTCTCCGGCAACGCCGAACTGGACACCGCCGTCGTAGCCAACGACGCGGTGATCGCCGCCTACGGCAGCCGCGCCGACCGTCCTGAACTCCCATTCTGGCCAATGCTTTTCGCTAACGTCACGCTACGACTGCTGGGCAGCGACGACTTTCCAGCCGAGGCCAAGCAGAAAGCGGTAGCCGACCTGACGGCAGCAGCCCAGATCGGCGCGCTGCACATTCTCGTCGCGCCGGTGTACCCGCTCGCGCAGATCGCCGCCTCCCACGACCATGTCGACCACGGGCCCCGCAATGGCCGAATCGTGGTGGCCATCCCCGCCTAACGGCGCCCCACGCTGGCTAGGGCAGACGTACTCGGTGCAGTCTGCGCCTGCGTCACGGGAGGCTGCGTGGTCACTTCGACTTGTTGAACATGTAGCGGGCGATCTTCCACGCGCCGTCCTCTCTGCCGAAGATGAACACCTCACGGTTCGACTCAGCGCTCTGGGTGCCGGCGGCCAGCACCGTCTGCGTGCCGTTGCTGCGAGTCAGCGCGTACGCGATGTCGTCGCTTGCGACGACGAGTTCGTCGATGGTGAACGTCACGTCGAGATGAACGATGCGGAAAATTCCCTCATACGCCGCACGCATCCCGTCGCCGGTCGCGGTGGGCTGGGTGGTGGGCATGAAGACGCCGTCGGCGGCATAGCAGGAGGCGGCCAGGACCGGGTCGCTGTCGTTCAATGAGCGCTCATAGGTGTGCAGCAGATCGGTGATGTCGTGTTCGCTGGTCATCGGGTCTCCCCTTGTAGTGATTTACATTCCATGGAATACAGTACGCCGGCGGGGTTGCTATATTCCATGGAAGCTAGTGGCACGCGATGATGGGGTTGGCCGATGACAGACTTGGAGCGGGTGTTCAGCGAGTTGGTCAGGTTGGAAACCGAAGTGTGGAACGCCGTGGACGCCCGACTGCGCGCCGACTTCGACCTGCCCTTGAGCCGTTATGAGCCCATGCGGGTCGTGGAGCGACGCGGAACCTGCCGGGTCAACGACATCGCCGCCGAGCTGGTGATCACCATCGGCGGTACCAGCAAGCTCATCGACCGCATCGAAGCATCGGGCCACTGCCGGCGCCGGCCCAATCCCGAAGACGGGCGCTCATCGATCATCGAGTTGACGCCATCGGGTAAGCGGCTGCTGGCCAAGGCGAAGCTGGCTCTGGACAACGAACTCACCGCCCACCTAGGAGGTGTGTTGTCGCCCCGCACGCTGCAACAGTTCGCGGCGGCGCTCACCAAACTGCGTGCCGCCGGACACCACGGCGGCGCCAAACTGTCCCGGTCCATCAGCGCCTCGACCACCTGATTGGATGCGATCCCAGTGCGCCTCTCCATCTCGAAAGGTGTCCACGGCGCTCCAGGGCCCTTCAAGTCGGGCGGGCGGCACCCATTTCTCACCGTCCCTCGACCGTTCGTCGACGAATCGCATGGACATTCGGGCCGGACGCTGGGCACCGAGGGTTAATACGTGGATTCGACGACACGATCGACCTACCGGGACTCCACACCACCTGTGCACAGGTTTTGTCACTCGCGACTCGGTATCGAGTCTTCAGATGTGCGAAAGTCTCTGTGCCAAAATACTTCT
>JAOPWT010000388.1 GCA_025965555.1 Mycobacterium sp. | reverse complement strand
TGGCCGACACCGTCAGCCAGGCGGAGCGCAACGTGCTCACACACCAGCCCGCGTTGCGAGCAATATTCGACGCCATCTTCGGCGAGGCGGCCAAGCCGCTTGACTACAGTTGGCCGCGCATCGCTGGACCGGGCCGAAGCGAGCCGCCCCATTCCGACTGGGTTTACATGTGTCGCGGGACAACGCGCCTGTACTCGGCCTGGATTCCCCTCATGAATCTGCCACTTTCGCATGGACCGCTGATGGTTCTGGAGGACTCTCATCGCGACAATCCGCATACCCGCCGTTATCTGCAGATGGATGCCGACAAGCTCGGCTATTTCGACGCCCTGAGGTTCAAGCACGGCACGCTCGTCCATGGCGGCCGCTACAGTGGTCGCGCCGACCGCGTTCGTAAAGAGTTTGGTACACGCTGGCTCAGTACCGACTATCGGCTCGGTGACGTAATCATCTTTGATCCGCGCAACGTGCACTCCACGCTAGACAATCGGAGCAAGGGGTTCCGGATTTCGATTGACCTCCGCTTCCAACCTGCCAACGACCCCGTGGATCCACGTTTTGCGGGGCCGAACCCGATCGCCCACAGCGCGCGCGGAGCGACCATATTCGATCACGCCAAACAGGTGTTTCGAGGAGTACGGCGGCAACTACCACGGCACGAGACCGTGGTGGCCAAGGAGCCCGCAGAAGCTAACCCGCAGAAGCTAAATAGTTCTGCAACCGCCATGGCCTGGCCAACGGGTTCCGGCCTGCCCGACTTCTGAGTGGACTTCAGGCCTTCGCGGCGTCCTGTTCGCGCTTAATCTCCAGCGCGATGTCGATGAGCTGGTCCTCCTGGCCGCCGATCAGCTTGCGCTGACCTGCCCGGTGCAGCAGCTTGTGCGCAGGCACGCCGTAGCGCTCGGACTGGCGGATGGCGTGCTTGAGGAAGCTGGAGTACACCCCGGAGTAACCCATGATCAGCGCGTTGCGGTCGAGCAGGCACTCAGCGGGCATGGCGGGGGCGACCACCTCTTCGGCGGCGTCGGCGATGTCGAAGAAGTCGATGCCGGTCTTGACGCCGATCTTGTCGAACACCCCGATGAGCGCTTCGACGGGCGCGTTGCCGGCGCCTGCGCCGAACCGGCGGCAGCTGCCGTCGATCTGCTTGGCGCCCGCGCGGACGGCCTCGATCGAGTTGGCGACGCCGAGGCCGAGGTTCTCGTGGCCATGAAAACCAACTTGAGCATCCGATCCCAGTTCGGCGACCAGCGCCGCGACGCGGTCGGCCACGGCGTCGAGCACCAGCGCACCGGCGGAGTCAACGACGTAGACGCACTGGCAGCCCGCGTCGGCCATGATGCGAGCCTGGGCGGCGAGCTTCTCGGGTGGGATGGTGTGGCTCATCATCAGGAAGCCAACGGTCTCAAGTCCGAGCTCACGCGCGAGCCCGAAGTGCTGGATCGAGACGTCGGCCTCGGTGCAGTGGGTGGCGATGCGGCAGATCGAGCCGCCGTTGTCCTGCGCCTCCTTGATGTCTTCCTTGGTGCCGACGCCGGGCAGCATGAGGAAGGCGATCTTGGCTTCCTTGGCCGTCTCGGCGGCCAGCTTGATCAGTTCCTGCTCAGGGGTTTTGGAGAAGCCGTAGTTGAAGCTGGATCCGCCGAGTCCGTCGCCGTGGGTGACCTCGATGACGGGCACGCCTGCGGCGTCGAGCGCGGCAACGATTGAGCCGACCTCGTCGGCGGTGAACTGGTGGCGCTTGTGGTGTGACCCGTCGCGCAGCGACGTGTCGGTCATCCGGACGTCCCAGCTGGGGTCGAACCAAACGTCTGCACTCATGCTTGCGCACCTCCTGAGACCGACGCCCGCTCCTTCGCGATCTCCTCGCCCACCTTCGTGGCCGCGGCGGTCATGATGTCCAGGTTCCCCGCATACGGCGGCAGGTAATCACCGGCACCCTCGACCTCGACGAACGTGGTCACCAATGCGTGGCCGCCCGAGTGCACCGACGGCGGGTCGAACTGCGGCTCGTTGAGCAGTCGGTAGCCGGGCACGTAGGTCTGCACCTCGGCGACGACGTCGGTGATCGACTTGGTGATCGCGTCCTGATCGGCGTCCTCGGGAATGGCACAGAAGATCGTGTCGCGCATGATCATTGGCGGATCAGCGGGATTGAGGATGATGATCGCCTTGCCGCGCTTGGCGCCGCCGATCACCTCGACGCCCCGGCTGGTTGTCTTGGTGAACTCGTCGATGTTGGCCCGGGTTCCCGGCCCTGCCGACGCCGACGACACCGACGCCACGATCTCGGCGTAGGGCACTCCCCCCTTTTCGCGAAGTACACGCTCCACGGCGTAGACCATCGGGATGGTGGCCTGCCCGCCGCAGGTGACCATGTTGACGTTCGGCGCATCGAGGTGCTCGCGCAGGTTGGCAGGCGGAATGACACCGGGGCCGACGGCCGCGGGCGTCAGGTCGATGGCGCGGATGCCCGCCTCGGCGTAGCGGGGGGCGGCGTCGCGGTGCACGTAGGCGCTCGTCGCCTCGAAGACCATGTCCGGCTTCTCGTCGAGCGCCAACAACCAGTCGACGCCCTCGTGGGAGGTTTCCAGACCCAACTTGCGGGCCCGCGCCAAACCCTCGCTCTGCGGATCGATGCCGATCATCCAGCGGGGCTCGAGCCACTCCGAACGCAGCAGTTTGTACAACAGGTCGGTACTGATGTTGCCGGACCCGACGATCGCGACCGTTGCCTTCTGAGGCATCAGGACTGTCTCCCTCTCATTCGAACGACAGATGGACGGACCCTAGCCCGTTGAACTCGGCCACGAAATCGTCGCCAGGACGTGCATCTATCGCACGCGTGCACGACCCGGGCAGCACGATGTCGCCTGCCCTCAGCCGAACCCCGAAATCGTCGACCTTGCGGGCCAGCCAGGCGACGGCGGTCACGGGGTTGCCGAGCACGGCGTCGCTGCGCCCCTCGGCAACGACCTCGCCGTTGCGCGTCAACACCGCGTCGATGGCGCGGATGTCGACGTCCTTCGGCGACACCCTGGCCTTGCCCAACACCCACCCCGCCGACGACGCGTTGTCGGCGATGGTGTCGCACAACTTGATCTTCCAGTCGGTGATCCGCGTGTCGATCAACTCGATCGACGGTGCGAAGGCGGCCGTCGCGGCGAGCACGTCGTCCTCGGTGCAGCCCGCCCCCGGCAGGTCGTCGGCGAGGATGAAGCCGACCTCGACCTCGACGCGGGGATAGAGGAACCGGCCCGCCGCGACGGGCTTGTCCTCGAAGACCTCCATGTCGTCGAGCAGATGGCCGTAGTCGGGCTCGTCGACGTTCATCATCTTCTGCATGGCCTCCGACGACAGCCCGACCTTGTGGCCGATTACGCGGGCCCCCTCGGCCACCCGCTGCCGGATGTTGATCAACTGAATCTCGTAGGCATCGACCACGTCCATGCCGGGCACACCGTCGGTCAATGGTTTGAGGGGCACCTTGCTGCGCTCGGCCTGGGCCAGTTCGGCAGCCAGTTCGTCGCGTACTTCCTCGGACAACATCGGTGAAGTCCCCTCGTTTCGTCGACCGGCGCAGTTGTGGGTCGGCCGGGCAATTCTATAACGTGTTCTACATGACTCAGCAGGAGTACGACGTCGTGGTCGTCGGAAGCGGCGCCGCGGGTATGGTCGCCGCACTCACCGCCGCCCACCAGGGCCTCTCGACACTAGTCGTTGAGAAGGCTCCGCACTATGGAGGTTCGACAGCCCGCTCGGGCGGTGGCGTCTGGATTCCGAACAACGAGATCCTCAAGCGTGACGGGGTGAAGGACACGGCCGAGGCCGCCCGCACCTATCTGCACACGATCATCGGCGACGTCGTCGAGCCGGAGCGCATCGACACCTACCTCCAGCGCGGCCCCGAGATGTTGTCATTCGTGTTGAAGAACTCCCCGCTGAAACTGTGCTGGGTGCCGGGCTACTCCGACTACTACCCCGAGGCCGCGGGAGGCAAGCCGACCGGGCGGTCCGTCGAGCCGAAGCCGTTCAACGCGAAGAAGCTCGGTCCCGACGAAGGCGGCCTGGAGCCCCCATACGGCAAGGTTCCGATGAACATGGTCGTCATGCAGCAGGACTACGTCCGGCTCAACCAGCTCAAGCGTCATCCCCGCGGCGTGCTGCGAAGCCTCAAGGTCGGCATCCGCGCCACGTCGGCCAAGGCCACCGGCAAGAACCTCGTCGGCATGGGGCGAGCGCTCATCGCGCCGCTACGCATCGGCCTGCAGAAGGCGGGCGTGCCCGTCCAGCTCAACACCGCGCTCACCGACCTCTTCGTCGAGGACGGCGTCGTCCGGGGCATCTACGTCCGCGACACCAACGAGCCGGAAAGTGCTGAACCCCGACTGATCCGCGCGCGCCACGGCGTCATCCTCGGCAGCGGGGGGTTCGAACACAACGAGCAGATGCGGGTGAAATACCAGCGCGCACCCATCACCACCGAGTGGACGGTCGGCGCGGTGGCCAACACCGGTGACGGCATTCAGGCCGCCGAGAAGCTGGGCGCTGCACTCGATTTCATGGAAGACGCTTGGTGGGGACCGACGGTTCCGCTGGTCGGCGCGCCGTGGTTCGCCCTGTCCGAGCGCAACTCGCCCGGTTCGATCATCGTCAACACGTCCGGCCAACGGTTCATGAACGAGTCGATGCCCTACGTTGAGGCGTGCCACCGGATGTACGGCGGCGAGTACGGCCAAGGTGCAGGACCCGGCGAGAACGTGCCTGCGTGGCTGGTGTTCGACCAGCAGTACCGCGACCGTTACATCTTCGCGGGTCTGCAACCGGGACAGCGCATTCCGAAGAAGTGGCTCGAATCTGGCGTCGTGGTCAAGGCCGACACGCTCGAGGAGCTGGCCGAGAAGACCAGCCTGCCCGCCGATGCGTTCATGGCGACGGTCGACAGATTCAACGGGTTCGCCCGCTCCGGCGTCGACGAAGACTTCAAACGCGGCGAGAGTGCCTACGACCGCTACTACGGCGATCCGACCAACAAGCCGAACCCGAACCTGGGGGAGATCAGCCACGGCCCGTACTACGCGGCCAAGATGGTGCCAGGTGACCTCGGGACCAAGGG
>JAOPWT010000380.1 GCA_025965555.1 Mycobacterium sp. | reverse complement strand
GGCGTCGACGTCGAAGCTGAACGAGGAGGCGCAGCGCGCCGTGCCCGGCCACGTGACTGGGGCGGCTGGGATGCTCACGATCCGGCCCTCCTGGCGAGCAGTGAGATCAACTCGTAGGCCAGATTAGCCGCGGCGACGCCGGTGATCTCGGCGTGGTCGTAGGCCGGGGACACCTCGACGACGTCGGCGCCGACGAGATCGAGGCCGTCGAGACCCCGCAGGATCGCCAACAGTTCGCGACTCGTCATGCCCCCTGCCTCCGGCGTGCCGGTGGCAGGTGCGTGAGCGGGGTCCAGAACGTCGATGTCGATCGATACGTACAGCGGTCGACCGCCGATGGCGGTGCGCAACTGGTCGATGACATCGTCGGTGGTGCGCCGCTCGAACTCCGCACAGTGCACGACGGTGAACCCGAAGCCGGCATCCTCGACGAGATCGGTTGGGGCGTATAGCGATCCGCGAATGCCGACGTGCGCGCTGTGCCCAGGCACGAACAGCCCCTCCTCGGCGGCCCGCCGAAACGGAGTCCCGTGCGTCACGGGTGCGTCGAAGTACGTGTCCCAGGTGTCGAGGTGAGCATCGAAGTGCAGCAACGCCACTGGGCCGTATCGGCGATGGTGTGCGCGCAGCAACGGGTACGCGATGGTGTGGTCGCCGCCGAGTGTGATCAGACGGGCACCGCCCTCGATGAGTTCGGTTGCTTGCGCGTCGATCTCGGCGACCGCCGCGGCGATGTCGAACGGGTTGGCCACCATGTCGCCCGCGTCCACCACCTGCTGATGCGCGAACGGTGACACCTGCAACTGGGGGTTGTACGGGCGTAGTAGCCTCGACGCCTGCCGGATGTGCGACGGTCCGAACCGGGCGCCGGGCCGATAGGTGACACCGGAGTCGAACGGGATGCCGACGACGGCCACGTCGCAACGGGTCACGTCCTCCACGCGCGGCAGTCGGGCGAAGGTCGTCAGCCCGGCGTAACGCGGGATCACCTGACCGTCGGCCTGTCCCCTGATGTCCTCGTTCATACCCGGCACCGTGTGGATCCTCCGTTGATCTGAAGCGTCTGGCCCACCATCGCGCCGACGTCGCTACGCGCCAGAAGCGCTACGGCGCTAGCGATTTCCTCCGGTCTGCCGATCCGTCCCAGCGGAATCTCAGCACCGTATCGCCGGTGCATCTCGGCGAGGCTCACCGCGGCAGCCTTGGCATCGACGTGAAGCTGCGGGGTGTCGACGACGCCCGGCGCGATCGCGTTGACGGCGATGTTCTCGCGTGCCAGTTCCCGGCCAAGGGTCTTGACCAATGCGATCAGTCCTGCCTTCGAAGCCGAGTAGGCGCTGGCGCCGGGCCACCCGATGACCCCCCACTCGGAGGCGATCACGACGATGTTCCCCCCGCCTGCGCGCCGCATCCCCGGCAGGACGGCCTGAATGAGGCCGAAGGTCCCGGCGAGGTTCGTGTCGACGACCTTCCACCAGTCGGCCTCGTCGTCGTCGGTGAACGGCGCCATCGTCATGTATGCCGCATTGCACACCAGGACGTCGATGGGACGCCTGTCGCGCTCGATGCCCTCCACGAGGTCCTCGAAGGCGGGATCCGCGATGTCGCCAACCGCCGGGAACCCGCCGGTGCTCGCGACCACGGCGGCCAACGCCTCGCTCTCCTGCAGGTCGTTGACGCCGACCTCCGCGCCGTCGTCGGCGAGTCTGCGGGCGATCGCTGCGCCGATGCCTTGGGCGGCGCCGGTGACGAGGGCGAGTCGCCCGTGTAATGGCTTGTCCGACATCAGATCACGGCTCCACCGTTAGGTGAGATCACTTCGCCGGTGCAGTACCCGGCATCGGCGTCGACGAGGAACGCCACGATGCGGGCGACCTCGTGCGGTTGGGTCAGCCGTCGGTTGGGCAGCGTGGCCAGATAGTCCGGCGAACGCCACGGCGAATCGGCGGCCAGCAACGGGGTGTCCGTCGGCCCTGGCGCGACGGCGTTGACCCGCACTCCACGTCCGGCCAGTTCGGCGGCAAGGCTGCGCACCAAGCCGATGACGGCACCCTTGGCCGCGGCGTAGTGCGCATCCCCGTCGCCTCCGCCGATGGCGAGCTCGGAGGTCACCGCGACGATCGCACCGGTCCCGCGGTCCAGCATCGACGGCAACACCGCCCGCGCCGTGTTCCGCAGTCCTCCGAGGTGGACGCGCAACATCCGGTGCAGCGCGCCCGCGGAGATCTGAGACACCGGTGTCATGTCGTAGTGCCCGGCCGCGGAGACCAACGCATCGATCTCGCCGACGTTCTCGCCGATTTCACCGACCGCGGCGCGTACGGCGACGGGATCGGATACGTCGGCGACGTAGTCGGCCGCGTCCGACAGGTCGACGCCCGACACCGTCCAGCCCTCCGTGCGCAGGAGCTCGGCGATCGCAGCGCCGATGCCAGATGCCGACCCGGTGACGATCGCGTTGCGCGACATCACGTTCCAGATGCCGCGGCGTCGGCCTCCTGCGCGAACCGCTCCCCGACGGGAGCCTCGATGTTGCGGCGCACGGTCAGGTAGATCGCAACTCCGATGACGGTGAGCACCACCGTGGTCAGCACACTGGCCCAGTTGATGTACCAGGGCTGGCCGGGTTGGGTCCGTGGCCAGGCGACGTTGACGGTCTCGAAGATGATCCACAGCGATGCGACGTAGGTGACCGGGGCGCCCCACCTGCCGAGGTTGAACGGGCCTGGCTTCCACTTGCCGCTCAGGCGGGCGATGGCAGCACCTATCACGGGGACGCCGAACGCGATGTAGAAGCCGATGATGTTGAAGTTGACCAGGATGTTGTAGAACTGCGAGCCCGCCAACAGGATGAACACGATGGCGACGAGGGCCGTCAGCACGATCGCGTTGACCGGCAACCGCTCTGGACCCGCGAGCCGGCCGAGCACCTTCGACCCTGGCAGGCTGCGGTCACGGGCCGCACCCCAGATGCATCGCGACACGGCCGCCTGCACGGCCAGGAAGCTCGAGATGAATCCGATGACGAACATGGCCAGTAGCGGCTTGGTCACCCCGGCCCCGAGGTGCGCCGTCAGCGTGTCGGACACCACGTCACCGGATTGTGCGGCGACCACCTCGTCGAGATTCGGGATCGCGAGAATCAGTGCGGCGCTGGAGAACATCACCACCAGGCCCACCAGCAGCAGGCCGAGGATGATCGCCTTGGGCACGTTGCGCTCCGGGTCGTCGACCTCCTCGGCCACGGATCCCGCCGCCTCGAAGCCGAGGAACGACCAGCCCACGAAGGCGATCGCCAGCAGCATCGGTCCCGACGTCCAGGTCGCGGCGTCGGGGATGCCCGCACTGGAGAACAACGCCGAGAACGGATTCTCGCGGTAGAACACCAGCAGCACGATGCCAAGGCCGACCGACCCGACGACCTCGCAGGTGATGCTGGCGATCACCATGACCTTCAAGACCTGCCTGCCCACGATGTTGACCGCGGTGCCGAGCGCGATGATCAGGATCGCGACCGTCGCCGTCAGCCATCGGGTCGGCTCGCCGACACCGAAGATCTGCAACAGGAAGCCGCTGGCCGCGTATGACAGCGTGCCGAGCGCGATCGTCAGGCCCCACATGTAGGCCCACGCGGCGGCCCAACCCCACGTCGTGCCGCGGACGTGCCGCGACCACTGATAGACGCTTCCGGCATAGGGCCAGCGCGACGCCAACTCGCCGAACACGCCCGCGACGAGGAGTTGACCGATCAGCACGATCGGGAACGCCCAGAAGAACTTCGGCCCGGCGGCGAACAACCCGAGGGTGAAGATCGCGTACACCGCTGCGATCGGTGACACGTCGGCGAACGCCAACGCCAGTGCCGACCGGAAGCTGAAGCCACGACTCAACCTCGAGGGCGACTCAGCCGTGGACACCGTGGTGCTGGGACTGGGCTCGGTCATCGCTGCTCCTTACGACGGGTTGCAGCGACTTTGTACCTGATCCGACGAAAACAGAACCCACGAATCATCTGAAGTTTCCACGGTTGTCTAGACGATCATCTAGATCTACCGTGAGCCCGTGACGTATCGGCTGGCCGACCTCCTCGACACTCCCCACCTGCGATTGACGGTGCGTGCCGGCGCGGGTGGCCTTGACCGGCCGGTCTCCTGGGCGCAGACCTCCGACCTCGAGGAGCCGTGGTCGTGGTTGGCAGGCGGCGAACTGCTGATGAAGAACGGCCGCACGCTGCCCCAATCCGCCATTGGCCAGACCGCACTCATCCGCGGGCTCGCCGAGAAGGGCATCTGCGGCATCGTCATCGGGCTCGACTCGGCGACGCCCGAGCTGACCCCGGCGGCGGTGTCGCTGGCCGATGCACTGATGTTCCCCGTGCTGCTGGTGCCGTACTCGGTGGGGTTCGCGGCGATCGGACGCGCAGTGGCGGGCGGCGCGGAGGACGACGACGGTAGGCGCATCGCGGTGACCGAGCGGGTCTATCAGGTGATCCGACAGTCGGTGAACCGCCAGGGAGCAGAGCATGCGCTTGGCCAGTTGAGCCGCGACGTGGCATGCCGGCTGGCCGTCGTCGACGCCGCGACGGGCGAGGTCGCACTCGACTCGTCGGACCCGGTGCCGGACGGTCTGCGACGAGCCCTCACCGACGAGATCGCCGGACGACGAGGCGCGGTGCCCGGCGTGCTGCACGTCTCCGCGGGGGATCAACGTGCACTCGTGGTCGAGGTGCCCGACGAGGAGCCGACGGTCCTGGTTGCGTACGGGTTCCGGGCGTCGCCACCCGACGTCGTTCAGTTGCAGCACCTGGCGTCGGCCATGGCGGTGCTTCTGGCCCAGCAGAACGTGCGCCGCGAGCACGACCGTCGGATCGGGGCCGAGTTGTTGGCCTCGTTATGCGACGGGAGACTCGCGGGCAGCGAGTCCGACCGAGTGCTCACCGATCGGGGTCTGCGACCCGCAGGCACCGCACTGATCGCGATCTCGGGCGGCTCGCAGAGCGCCGAACGACACCTTCACGTCAGCCTCGGCCGTCGCCAGGTGCCGCACCTCCTGTTGCGCCGGGGACCCGTGCTCTACGCGCTCGTCGCCGCGGGTGACGACCCGCTCGCTGCGTTGCGGCTCCGCGTCGGCGCCGCGGCGGCGATCGGCGTCAGCGACCCACTCGCCCATCCACGCCGCGGCCCGGCGGCGGTTCGGGAGGCGACGTGGGCGATGCGTGCCGCCGAGAGCACGCCGGACCGCACGGCCCGCTACGGCGACGTCACGATGCTGTCGGTGTTGCGCGACACCGAGGAGGCTCAGGTCGTGGTGGACCGCGTTCTCGGCGCACTCATCGCCTACGACGCCGCGCGGTCCGGCGAGATGCTCACGACCCTGGACGCCTACCTCAGGTGCGAGCGGTCGTGGGTCAAGACGGCGAAGTCGATGGGCGTGCACCGCCAGACGGTCGTGTACCGAATCCAGCGGGTCGAGGAGATCACCGGCCGCCGGATCACCGACACCGCGGCCATCGCCGAATTCTGGCTGGCACTGCGGGCCAGAGACCTGCTCAGCCCGGCCGAAGTGGGCGATGAGTTTTCCGCGGGCCGCCGGTCAACATCGGCATGACCACGACTGACGGCCTCATCTCCCGTTCCATCGACGTTCCCGGTGCCCGATTGCACTACGAGGTGCGAGGCGGTGGACCCCTGCTGTTCGTCATCGGATCCCCGATGGCCGCCGCGGAGTTCGCGCCGTTGGCGCACGCCATGGCCCACGACCACACGGTCGTCACCTACGACCCGCGGGGTTTCGCGGGCAGCCCGGTCGACGATCCGGACGGCCCGTCGAACCCCGACCTGCGAGCCGACGACGTCGTCGCGATCCTCGACGAGCTCGGCGCCGAATCGGCCGACGTCTTCGGCTCCAGCGGCGGCGCGGTGACCGGGCTGGCACTCGTCACGCGCCACCCCGGCCGGATCGGCACGTTGGTGGCACACGAACCTCCGCTGCTGGAGCTGCTCCCCGATGCCCAGCAGCAGCGGGCCGCCACCCAGGACATCACCGACACGTTCCTGCGCGAGGGGCTCCAGGCCGCGTGGATGAAGTTCATGGTCAACGCCGGCTTCGACCTCGCCGCCTTCGGCGACGGGCCGCCCGAGCCGCAGGGTGAGCCGGTCAACCCGGAGCAGGCGCTGGCCGAGGGCACGCGCTTCTTCGTGCACGACCTGGCGCCCACCACGCAGTACCTCCCCGACTTCGACGCGCTGCGGGCATCCCCCTCGCGAATAGTGATCGGACTCGGCGCGGAGTCGGGCCATCTGCTGACCAAGCGGACGTCCGTCGCCACTGCCGAGCGCCTCGGCGTGACCACCACCGAATTCCCCGGCGATCATGGTGGATTCCTCGGCGCACCAGGCGAATTCGCCGACCGCCTCCGCCAGGTCCTCGCGACTTGTGTGCGATAACCCGCGCTCGCCGCGGGTAAGTGCACACAAATCGCGCCGGCGGGAGGTGCGAGTCAGCCGATGAGGACGGCGAAGCGGGGCTTGATGACCTCGTCGATCAACGTCAGCCGCTCCCGGAACGGGATGAACGACGACTTCATCGCGTTGATGGTGAACCGCTCGAGATCGCTCCAGCCGTAACCGAAGGCCTCGACCAGACGCAGCATCTCCTGGCTCATCGTGGTGTCGCTCATCAGCCGGTTGTCAGTGTTGACCGTCACCCGGAACCGCAGCCTGGCCAACAATGCGAACGGGTGCTCGGCGATGCTGGCGACGGCCCCGGTCTGCACGTTGCTACTGGGACACAGCTCGAGCGGAATCCGCTTGTCGCGCAGGATCGACGCCAGCCGCCCGAGGGTCGCGTCGTTGTCGTCGTGCACCTCGATGTCGTCGACGATCCGCACGCCGTGGCCAAGCCGGTCGGCGCCACAGAAGGAGATCGCCTCCTGGATGGACGGCAGCCCAAAGGCCTCGCCCGCGTGAATGGTGAAGCGGGCGTTGTTGTTCCGCATGTATTCGAAGGCGTCCAGGTGCCGCGTGGGCGGGTACCCGGCCTCCGCGCCTGCGATGTCGAAGCCGACGACGCCCTTGTCGCGGAAGCGGATGGCCAATTCGGCGATCTCACGCGACCTGGCGGCATGGCGCATCGCGGTCACCAGGCACCGCACCGTGATCGTCTTGGCCGCCGCTGCGGCCGCCTTCTCACCGTCGGCGAAGCCGGCCAGGACCGCGTCGGTGACGGCGTCCAACGACAGCCCCTTGTCGATGTGCAGCTCGGGGGCGAACCGGACCTCGGCGTACACCACCGAGTCGGCGGCGAGGTCCTCGACGGCTTCGAACGCCACGCGGTGCAGCGCCTCGGGGGTCTGCATGACGCCGACGGTGTGAGCAAACGGCTCCAGGTAGCGGACCAGCGAACCACTGTGTGCGGCCGTGCGGAAGAACGTGGCAAGCTCTTCGACGTCGGTGGTGGGCAATCCGTCGTAGCCGAACTCGTCGGCCAGCTCCACGACCGTCGCGGGACGCAGCCCGCCGTCGAGGTGGTCGTGCAGCAGGGCCTTGGGCGCCTGCTGGATGTTCTCGAGCGTCAACGGCGTCGTCATACTGCTCTCCTCCTCAGGTGATCCGGTCGATGATCAGCGGACGGGCCTCCGGAGCGTCGTCGCCGACGGTCCAGCCGCCGTCGAGCTCCGCCATCGCCCCTTCGAAACGTTCCGGGGTGTCGGTGTAGAGCGTGAACAGGGTCTCGCCTGCGGCGACGAGGTCACCGGGCCTGCGGTGCAGACGCACCCCCGCACCGAACTGCACATGGCCACCGGGGGTCGAGCGACCCGCGCCGAGCCGCCACACCGCAAGTCCCACCGCCATCGCGTCGATGTCGCCCATCGTGCCATTTCGCGATGCGGTGACCGTCTCCACGTGCGCGCCGATGGGCAGCGGCTGCGAGAGGTCTCCGCCCTGGGCGCTGACGAGGTCGCGAAACCGGTCCATCGCGGTACCGTCGCGCAGGGTCTGCGCGGGGTCCACGTCATCGATTCCGGCGGCGTCGAGCATTTCCCGCGCCAGTGCCAGGGTCAGCTCGACGACGTCGTCGGGGCCGCCGCCGGCGAGCACGTCAAGCGACTCGGCGACCTCGATCGCATTGCCGGCCGCCAACCCGAGCGGCCGGTCCATGTCGGTCAGTAGAGCTCGAGTGTCGATGCCCTTGGCGTTGCCGAGCGCGACCATCGTCGCGGCCAGCTCCCGGGCCTCCGCCTCGGATTTGAGGAAGGCGCCCCGCCCCACCTTGGTGTCCAGAACCAGGGCACTGGCACCCTCGGCGAGTTTCTTGCTCATCACCGAGCTCGCGATCAGTGGCAGCGACTCGGTCGTGGCCGTGACGTCACGCAGCGCGTAGATCTTGCGATCGGCGGGCGCCAGGTCACCCGCCGCGAAGACCGCGGCACCGATGTCCTGAAGTTGTTGGCGGATCTGGGCTTTGGACAGCTCCGCGGTGAAGCCGGCGATGGCCTCCAGCTTGTCGAGCGTGCCGCCGGTATGTCCGAGCCCACGCCCCGCGGCCTGCGGCACGGCCGCCCCGCAGGCCATCACGACCGGTATCAGCGGGATGGTGATCTTGTCGCCGACCCCGCCGGTGGAGTGCTTGTCCACCAATCGCAGTGGCTTGCCGTCCCGACGCAGATCGCCGAAGTCGAACCGCTCGCCGGAGTCGATCATCGCGGCCGTCCAGCGGGAGATCTCGCCAGGGGACATCCCACGGAGGAAGATCGCCATCAACAGAGCCGACATCTGCTCGTCGTGCACCACGCCACGGGTGTAGCCGTCGATCACCCAGTCGATCGCGGCGTCGGACAGTACGCCGCCGTCGCGCTTGGTCCTGATGACCGTCGGAGCATCGAACGTGAACTGCGTCACTGAGTTTGATCCGATACTCGGACGGCGTCGAGGTCGTCGGGACCGAACGCGTCGGGCAGCAGGTTGCCGAGTGGTCGAGGGCCAGAGGGGTGGTCGATGAGCATCTCGGGCCCGCCGTGCTCCAGAAGCACCTGTCGGCACCGCCCGCATGGCATGAGCAAGGCCCCCGTGGCGTCCACGCAGACGAGTGCGACGAGCCTGCCGCCGCCGCTGGAATGCAGTGCGCAGGCCACAGCGCACTCGGCACAGAGACCTAGGCCATATGAGACATTCTCCACATTGCAGCCGACGAGAAATCGCCCATCGGCGGTCACCGCAGCGGCTCCGACCCGAAAGCGCGAGTACGGGGCGTATGCGTGCGTGGAGACCTCTATTGCCTTGGCGCGCAGTAACTTCCAATCAACATCGGGCATCGCGTCAGGTCCGACGCCGGGTCTCTGAATGCATCTAGAAGCTCCAGTTCCACTAGTACGATTCCCAATTAGGTCACCCTAATTTTCATGGTATTGGGGCAATCAACGGTCCCACGCTAGTTCTTTCCATGCATCGTTTGGGATTAGAGTCGCCACAAGGTTTGGGCAAAGATTGGCACCAGTCCCCTGCCGACTTCCAAACCGTCCACCGATGGTGTTGGAGGCGCGGAAGTGAGTAGTCGAACATGACGCAGACAGCAGCGGATTCTGCGATACCCGCCCCGCGATCATCGCCACCGCGCCGCCGCACCCTGTACCGCGGGGATCCGGGCATGTGGTCCTGGGTGCTTCACCGAGTCACGGGCGCGACGATCTTCTTCTTCCTCTTCGTGCACGTGCTCGACACCGCCCTGGTGCGGGTCAGCCCCGAGGCCTACAACGAGATCATCGACACCTACAAGACGCCGATCATCGGTCTGATGGAGATGGGCCTCGTGGTGGCGGTGCTCTATCACGCACTCAACGGGATCCGCATCATCCTGATCGACTTCTGGCAGGACGGTCCGAAGTACCAGCGCCTGATGCTGTGGGTGGTGCTCGGAGTCTGGATTGCCGTCTTCATCGCCGCCCTCGGCGTGATGGGCATGCACATGGCGGAGCGTTTCCTATGAGTCCGTCACGGGAAAACCCCTTCGACCACCTCAGCGAGCGTGGCGGACCGGCCCCCGTCATGCAGCGCAGCTACGACCGCCCCGCGGGTCTGGACAACCCCCGCGCCCCCCGAGGCCGGAGCGCCATGCCGAACTTCGAGAAGTACGCATGGCTGTTCATGCGCTTCTCCGGCATCGTTCTCGTCGTCCTGGCGCTCGGGCACCTCTTCATCGGCCTGATCTGGGACGGCGGCGTCTACCGGATCGACTTCAACTACGTGGCGCAACGCTGGGCCTCGCCGTTCTGGCAGACCTGGGACCTGCTGTTGCTGTGGCTGGCCCAACTGCACGGCGGCAACGGCATGCGGACGATCATCAACGACTACGCCCGCAAGGACTCGACCA
>JAOPWT010000327.1 GCA_025965555.1 Mycobacterium sp. | reverse complement strand
GAGGACGGTGCGACGTGGGGCGCGCAGCGCGGAAATCCCGTCGGCCGACCGGATCTCGACGGTCTCGATCTCGTCGCCGTACTCGAACTCGGTCCAACGGATGGCCGGCGTTCCCGCGGCAACGACTGCGTCGAGCAGGCCCCAGCGGTGCAGTTGAAGCACGCCGCCACGCATGAGGGCGTGCGTGGACAGAGTGTCGGTGCCGGGTCGGGCCGCCTCGACGACGAGCACGCGCATGCCGCCGCGGGCGAGCAGCATTGCCGTCGCCGCACCGGCACACCGGCCGCCGACGATGATCGCGTCGTAGTTGCGGTCCATGTGATGCTCCTCAGTTGGAGTCGAGATAGTGGGCGAGGTGGCCGCTCAGATCAGTGGCGTCGGCGGCGGCGCCGTCGATGAAGCTGGACTTGCGGCGGCGCATGAATGGCATCCCCATCAGGTAGAGCCCGGGGCTGGGCGTCACGCCGCCGTCATGCCGGATCTGACCCCTTGTGTCGAAGACGGGGACGTCGAGCCAGGACACATCTGGCCGGAACCCGGTGGCCCAGAGGATCGTACGAACATCGCCGGAACGCAGGTCCATCGTCAAGGGCACGGTGCCGTGAACCGCCGTCGGTTCGAATCGTCGCGGCGGATCCCCACCGTCCCAACCTGTTTCGACTGCCCATGTGTCGATGGTGTCGAGCAGCCGCCCGAGTTTGAGGTCGGCCAACGTGAACATGTTCGGCAACGAGCCGGAGAATTGCGCGATCCCGTCACGAATCCCGGCCAATCGCCCTACCAGTTGGACCCCTTGTGCACTCAGCGAATTGAGGTCGATGGAGGCCCGGTCGGATGATCCGACCAGTTGCATCGACGGAAGGGCGCGGACTCGGACGAGGTCGGGCACCTGGTCGTAGCGCTCGTCGAACAGCCCGGTGGCATCCATCCACCACAGGATGTCCCTGCCTCGATACATGCGCGGCATGCGGACGTGCTCCCCAACGGCCAGCGTGACCCGCCGTCCGGCGCGGTGCAGTTCCGCGGCGATCTGAATCCCGCTTGCCGAGGCGCCGACGACGAGAACCCCGCCATCGGGCAGCTCGCGCGGATTGCGGTAGTCCGCTGGGGTGAGAGTGGTAATCCCGGGGGGCACGCCGGCTTGCAGCGCAGGGATCTTGGCGACGGTGTTGGCACCCGAAGCCACCACGATTGACCGCGCGTGCCACGAGTCCTGGTCGGTGCGCACCACGTACCCGTCATCGGTCCGCCGCGCCGACGTCACGGTGGTGTTTGCCACCACCGGCGCCCCCGTCTCCTTCCCGTAGTGCTCGATGAGTTGAACTACTTCGGATGCCGACAGGTAGCCGTCGGGGTCGTCCCCGCCGTAGGCGAACCCCGGTAGCCGAGTCATCCAATTGGGGGTCAGCAAACGCATCGAGTCCCACCGTTGGGTACGCCAGGAATCCGCTACCTCACCCCGCTCCAGGACCACGTGATCAATCGAATGGTCGGTGAGGCAACGGCTCATGGCCAGCCCGCTATGTCCAGCGCCCACCACGAGAGTGGTTGTCTTAAGCATGATTGGGCTCCTGTCGCATCGCGTGATCAGGCCACTTCGACGGTGACGTTGGTGGGATTGGTGAGGATGTCGTAGACCGCCGAGCGCTTCTGCGATTGGGCGACCAGGGCTTTGATCTCCTCCGGCGTTGCGTCGGCGTCGATCTTGTAGCACACCCGGACGCCGCTGAAACCATTGCGGATCGCGGGATCGGCGCCAAGGATTCCGCGGATGTCCTCGTCGGCCTCGATGGTCGCCTCCACCGAGTGCAGCTGAATCTTGCGATTCTGGGCGATCGACGCGATACCGGCAGTCAGGCAACCACCCAGGGCCACCAGGACGTACTCGACCGGACTTATGCCGTTGTCCTGCCCTGCGAAGGCGAGCGGATGGTCGACGTCGTAGGTGAACGTCGACTTGTGGTGCTGATGGCTGCCGAACCCGTAAAAGGTGTCCACGGTCGAACGGCTGTGGGTGCCGCTAACCCAGGAGAGCATTGCCCGCCAATGGAAGTCAGCCATTGCCGGTGTCTCGGCCAACGACTCACGGACGTCGAGGAGGGCCTCCACGTTGACGCCGTTGTCGACCGGGGTATGCATCGTTGTCATGAACTTCTCCATTTCTCGGTGATCGGCTCCCGTGTGGAGCGGTCAGTTATTCTGTTGTGAAACAACGGAATTCATCTGCGACCCGTGCGGCACCGGATGGTGCCTAGCCGGATCGAAGTTCTCGAATGCCACGTTCGCGAGCGCAAACAGCCCACGCTGGGGAAGCCAGAAGTCGCCGAGATGCGCTTGTCGGAGCAAGGGAAGGGGGGAGCCGAGATCGACGCCGCGCAGAGTCGCGCTGCTGCCTGAAACCGTCCAGATCCTCCAGGGGGCTGCGGCGAACCGCTGACCATTGGGAGTCGTGCCGGCCATTCCCATCCGCCCGGCCCGAAGCATCGGCCCGGCAACCCGGGCCATCATCTGCCGAAATGACTCACCGCGCCCGCCGGCCGCCGGCAGTCGGCGACTCAACGCCGACATCAACAACGTGACGGGCGTGCTTGCGAGTTCGAGGCGCCATTCCAGCAGATCCGGCACGCTGACCCGCAACGAGTATGGTCCGTCCCAACGTATCTCGATCTTCGCGTTCACAGTCTGAGCGGAGCCCGACGCGAAGTATCGTGCGCAACTTTCTTCCGGTGCCGCATCGGCGAGGAAGGTCCACTGGCGGTTCGGCGCGCGATGCCAGACACTTCGATAACGGGGGCCGATCGACGTCGCGACCATGTCCCGCAACGCTAGGTAGTGTCCGCTGGCGAAGGGGAGGCCCATCACGCCGTAGCCGGTGGACCGTTCGTCGCTACCGGGCCAAAGGATGGGGTTGCGCTGCAGTTCCAGCGCCGCATCACGGGGGTTCTTGAAAATGGTCATGACGGAAAGCATCGGCCCGACGGCCTGCTCACCGCATGAGGCATCTACCCCATCTTTGGCGGGCTCTTCGTGATGACCTATGCGGTCAGGAGTGCACGCGACATCACGATGTGTTGGATTTGGTTGGTGCCTTCGTAGATCTGTGTGATCTTCGCATCGCGCATCATGCGTTCAACGGGGAAGTCGCGGGTGTATCCGGCACCGCCAAGCAATTGGACGGCGGATTCGGTGACGTACATGGCGACGTCGGAGGCGAAGCACTTCGCGGCCGCGGAGATGAAGCTGAGCCCGGGCTCGCCCCGATGTGCGCGCGCGGCGGCGGTGTAGACCATCAGCCGTGCGGCTTCCAATTTCATGGCCATGTCGGCGAGTTCGAACTGGATGGCTTGGAAACTGGAGATCGACTTCCCGAATTGCTTGCGGTCCTTGGTGTAGGCAATCGCGATGTCCAGCGCGCCCTGCGCGACACCGACCGCTTGCGCGCCGACGGTAGGGCGCGTGTGGTCGAGTGTCTTCAGCGCCGTCTTCAGACCGCTTCCGGGTTCACCGATCATCCGTTCACCGGGGAGGAAGCAGTTCTCGAAGTACAGTTCGGTGGTCGGTGAGCCCTTGATGCCCATCTTGCGTTCCTTCGGCCCGACGACGAAGCCCTCGTCGTCGGCGTGCACCATGAACGCCGAGACGCCGTTGGCGCCCTTGTCGGGATCGGTCACCGCCATCACCGTGTACCAGGTTGACTTGCCGCCGTTGGTGATCCAGCACTTGGTGCCATTGAGCACCCAGCCGTCGCCTTCGGCGCGGGCACGCGTACGCATGCCGGCAGGATCGGATCCGGCCTCCCGTTCGGAGAGCGCGTAGGACGCCATGGCACCGTTGGCGATGTCGGGCAGCACCTTCTGCTTGAGCTCCTCGCAGCCGGCCAGGATGAGGCCCATGGTGCCGAGCTTGTTCACCGCCGGGATCAGCGACGACGAGCAGCAGCCGCGAGCAACCTCTTCGACGACGATGCAGGTGGCCACGCCGTCTGCTCCCTGACCTCCGTAGGCCTCGGGAACGTGGACGGCGTTGAACCCGGATTGATTGAGTGCGTCGAGGGCTTCGGAGGGGAATCGTTCTCTCTCATCGCAGTCCGCGGCGTGCGGCACGATGTTGCGCTCGGTCAGTGCGCGAATCGTGGCGCGCAGTTCGTGGTGCTCGTCAGTGAGACTGAACAGGTCGAACGAGGGGTCGGTGGCGGTGATCATTGGGTCTCCTTCTAGGTTGGTGCGTGGTCAGTGGTTGAGGTGCGCAAGTGCGGACTGAGCGGCCCGGTGTCCGCACATTCCGTGTGCGCCGGGACCCGGCGGGGTCGCCGCCGAGCAGATGTACATCCCTGGGACGCCGATGGCGTAGGGCGAGAGCGTCATCCGCGGTCCGAACACGAGCTGGCGGACGTCCTTGGCCCCGGTCATGATGTCGCCGCCCAAGAAATTGGCGTTGTAGGTGGCCATCTGCGTCGTGGAGCGGATGGTGTGGCCGATGATGCGCTCTCGGAAACCTGGTGCGAACCGCTCGATTTGGGCGATGATCGCCGCAGTCGCGTCGCCGGTGTAGCCGTTGGGGACGTGCGCGTAGGTCCATACCGGGTGGACGTTGCCGACCGATCGCTGGGGGTCGGCCAGATACTGCTGGCCGACCAGAACGAACGGCCGCTCCGGCATTCGCCCGGCGTGGATGTCGCGCTCGTTCGCGGCGAGTTCGGCAAAGGGACCGACGACATGTACCGTTCCGGCCCTACGGGCGTCGAGGTTGGTCCACGGGACGCCGCCGTCGACAGCGAAGTCAACCTTGAACGCACCGGGACCGCGGCGGAAGCGCTTGTAGGCATTGGCGATTCGTCGCGGCATCCGGTCACCGAGGATCGCGGCGACGGTCTCCGGTGCGAGATCGAACATGGTCGCGTCGGCGGGCGGCAGCTGCGTCACGGCGTCGATGCGGGTGCCGGTCTCGATCTTGCCGCCCAGGTCCTCCAGCAGGGCAGCCAGCGCGTTGGTGATGGACCGGGAGCCGCCTGCGGCCACGGCCCACCCGTGCCGATGTCCGGCGGTCAGGATGCCCAGCCCGATCGCGGAGGTCATCGGGTAGTGCAATGGCCGGAAGGCGTGTGCCGCCACCCCTCCGAACAACGCACGCGTTTCGGGCCTCTGAAACCAACGAGCCAGGGCAGCAGCGGGCAATACGGTCGGCGCACCGAACCGGGCCAATACCGTCGGATGGTTCGGCACCCGCAACAACGGGCCCATGATGTCCTCGGAGAGGGCGTCGAAACTCTGCGATGGTCGACCGAACAAGGCTCGCCACTTGCGGCCGTCGGTACCGAGCCCGTCGGCGGTGGCGTCGACGGAACGGTGCAGCACCCCGGCACCGCCACCGTCGAGCGGATGGACGCAGTCAATGTCGGGTAGCCGCCACGACAAGCCGTACCGTTCCAGGCCCAGGTCGGTGAGAAACGGTGAACCGACGGCCATCGGGTGGATCGCGGAGCAATGGTCGTGCAACAGCCCGGGAATGATCGCTTCGCTGCTGCGGGTGCCCCCGCCGATCTCGCTGGTGGCTTCCAGCACGGTCACCTGCACCCCGGCTCGGGCCAGAGTGACCGCGGCAGCCAGTCCGTTCGGCCCGGCACCCACCACTGTCGCGGTGCTCATTGCTCGCCTCCCACTCGCTCCGGTCCTCGCTCGTTCCTCGCTGCGATCCTCACTCGCGCTCGGCTTCGGGTGCTCATGCCAGCGCTCCGTGCCCGTTGCTGCGCTTGTCGCGGTTGAGGGCCTGATCGACGCGTTGCCGTTCGGTGATCAGTGACCAGGTCACGTCGGTGGGGATCGGGCCGTTGGGCAACCACGGCTGCTCGGCGACGGCGTCGGCCACCTTCCAGGTGCCGCGCTCGATCACGCCGAGCGCCGCATCGATCACCTTGTAGTGCTGGACCTTGCTGCCCCAGCCCTGCGATTCCACCCAGACCACGACGAGTTCGCCGGGTTCGAAGACTGCTTGGCGTTGCACGGCGGTGATGAGGTCTTCGTCGTGCAGGTGTCCGTCACCGAAGTTGAAACCGATCAGCGAGTTGCAGGTGAACTCCGCCTCGCGCACGGTGCGGGTGTTGATGTCGGGCAACGTCTTCAGCAGCACGGAGAACAACCCGCGACCCTGACTGTGCATCGTGCGCCAGGCGATGGTGGACTGCATGGTGATTTCGGCCCACTGCGGTTCGTATCCGAACTCGACGAACTGGTCGACCTGGTTCTTGGCGGTGCGGGTGACCTTGTTCAGCTTGGCCTCAGCGCCCGGAGTGAAGGCCCACACCGCCGAGGCCCAGTTGCCGGCGTACTGCCGCATCGACGGCAGGAACGACACCTTGTCGGGCCGGAAGTTGCCCAGGATCGGGAAGAAGACCAGCGCGCCCACCAGCAGGGCCGTCAGCCAGGGTGAGGACATGTCAGTGACCGCGTAGCCATCGGCGGCGGGGAAGCCGAGAAAGAGGAACACGCTGGCGTAGGCGAACAGCACGTTCCATTCCAGTGGGACCGCGAGCGGAAACGTCGACACGATGAACAGGTGGAAGGCCACCATGACGACCACCGCCGCCAGGGTCAGCCACTTGTTGGTGGAGAACAGCAGCACGAGCGGCGTGGCGATCTCGACGGTGGTGCCTGCCGCGTGCGCCATCATGTCGGCGATGCGGGAGGGCCGCAGGTCGCGGGGGAAGTCACGGTAGTGCGCGCGCTTGATCCACTTGAACGGCATCGACGGGCTGTTGCTCACCATCGGCGGGACGACGTTGGAGAAGTGTTTGCCGAATTTCGACACCCCGGCGCCGACCCACACGACCACGATCAGCAGCTTGAGCGCGATGATCATGTCGACGAATGGCAGCACGGTGAAGAACACCAGAGCAGGCAGATATTGCTCACCGCGCGCGCCAAGGAAGACGATCTTGTCACGCAACCCCATCACCACCAGCAGCACGATCGGCGCGATGAGAAGTGCCGGACTGACCAGGCCGGAGGTGTTGTCCGGCATGACGCGCGACAGCGAATCACTATGTGCGCCAGGCGAGAACAGTGGGATGGCCACGCTGATCAGCAGCGCTAGGTAGAGAATGACGTCGAACCAGGTGCGCCGATCCCCGGTGGTGAAGGGCATCCACTTCCATGGCCGCAGCCGGATGGTTCCTGGCCGCGCCCAGAACAGGATGCCGCCGGTCATCGGCTTGACCTTCCCGGCCAGCGGTCCCCAGGATCCGGCGACGCCGATCACTTCGAGCAGCACCGTCCACAGGATCACCTTCTGGTAGACGATCGGCTGATTCCACCATTGGGAGACGTGCCAGAATGCGGGCAGTCCGGAGGTCAGCGTTGCGATCAGGACGCCGCCGAGGGCGTAGAGCACGACGAGTTTCGCGATGTAGACGGTGTGCACCATCCTGGGCGAGCCGAATCCGTTCTCGGCCCAGTTCAGTGCGAGGATGCGCATCCGCTCCATGAGTGGCTGCTGCAGGAAGGTGTCCGGGTCGACGTCGGGCAGATCCGGTTTCGTGAATCCCATTTTCTTCTCCTATGCCTTGAGTGGATTGTCGGGGTCAGTGGATTGTGGTGAGCCGTTGCCGCAGGTCGGGTTTGGCGATCTTGCCTACAGCGTTCTTGGGAAGGTCGTCGAGGATCGTGATGTCCACGGGCAGTTTGTATTTCGATAGCGAGTCGGCGAGGTGTTCACGGATCGCGTCGACGCCGAGTTGCTTGCCGGGCTGCAGTGAGACGAACAGCACCGGTTCCTCGCCGTAGACGGGGTTCGGTCGCCCGACCACGGCGGCCTCGGCGATCTCCGGAAGCCCGTGCACCACGGCCTCGATCTCGCGGGGGTAGATGTTCTCGCCGCCGCGAATGATCATGTCCTTGGCCCGGTCGACGAGAACCAGGTACCCGTCCTCGTCGAAACGGCCGACGTCACCGGTGTGCAACCAGCCGTCGACGACCGTCTTGGCGGTTTCCTCGGGGCGGTTCAGGTAGCCGCGCATCACGTTCGGCCCCTTGATGACGACCTCGCCCGCCTCTCCGGCCGGTACCGGCATACCGTTGGCGTCGATCAACCGGATGTTCTGGCCGGGCAGGGGGAGTCCTACCGTTCCTGCTTTGCGTTGACCGGCAAGGGGATTCAGTGTGCTGGCGCAGGTTCCCTCGGACAGGCCGTAGCCCTCGACGATCGGGATGCGGTAGCGGGTTTCGAACTGCTCCAGCAATTCGACGCTGGCCGGCGCGGCGCCGCAGATCGCGAACCGCACGGAAGTGGCGTCGGGTTTCACCTCGGCGGGTAGGCCGCTGAGCATCGTGTAGATCGTCGGTACCGCCGAGAAGTACGTCGCTCCACTGCGTTCGATCCTGTCGAAGAACGTCTTCGGGCTGAATCGACCGGCGATCGTGGTGCGCCCACCGACCAGTAACGGCGCCAGGGTGCTGATGACGATGCCGTTCACGTGGAACAGCGGCAGGATCAGCAGGCAGTGATCGGCACCGGTCAGTGTGACCGCGTCGATGACGCCGCGGCACATGGCAATCAGATTGCCGTGATCGAGCATGACGCCCTTGGGTCGTCCGGTGGTCCCGCTGGTGTAGATCAGCAGCGCGAGCGTGTCGTCGGCTGGGTCCGCGGCAGGCAAGGGCCCGGTGGCCGCAGCCGAGGTCAACTCGGCTGCCGTGAGCACCGACAGCGGGCCGGTATCGAACTCCGGCGTGGCATCTACCACGAGCACCTTGGCGTCGGCATCGGAGAGCTGATAGCCGACTTCTGTAGGCCGCAGCGACGGATTGATCGGCGTGACCGCCGCACCCAGGCGCCACGCGGCGAACAAGGCGACCACCAACGCGGTCGTGTTGGGCAGCATCACAGCCACCACGTCGCCGCGGCTGACGCCCGCCTGGTGTAGGGCAGCGCTGGCGCGGCATACCGCGCCGGCGAACTCGCAGTTGTTCAGGCTGACGTTGTCGTCGGCAATGGCGGGCAGGTCGGGGTTCGTCAGCGCTCGCATTTCGGGCAGGTCCGCCAAGTTCATCTGGGCTCCTCGGTCGCAGTGCAACATGTGATGGGTGGCAACGGTATGCAGTGATGTGATGGGTGACACCGTGGCCGGCAGATGAAGATCGGATGGCCCTTTGTGCGCTGGCGACAACACCGACAGAGCAGCGCGGCGTCGGAATCGGCGACCGATCGCTCCGCGTCCCAGCCGGATCTTCCACCGCACGAAGCCTGCGAAGACGATGCCGAGGACAGCGAGCATGGCGAAGTCGAACAGCCATGCCGACGAGGTGTGCATCCAGTGCGAGTCCCGTGGCGAAAGCTGCCCAGGAACAAGGGACGGCAGATCGACCGTCGATGCCGACGCGGCGAATCCCCACCTTGCCAGCGTTGCCCACGACATCAGATCCAGCAGCAGTCGGCCGGTCACCGGGATCATGCCGCCGGAGAACACCAACTGCGCCATGACCGCGACCACCAGCAGTGGCATGATCTGCTCGTTGGACCGCGCCAGTGCCGACAACACGGCACCATTCCGATCCGGCTGCACAGTGCGCCGTACGCGCCGTGGATGTCGTGACCGTCGAAGGAGACCGCGCCCTGGCTCGGCTGCGTGGCCCCCACGATCACCTTGGCCAGCGTGGACTTGCCCGCGCCGGACGGCCCGATCACCGCTGTCAGCGTGCCCGGTCGCGCCGAGAAGGAGACACCGTCCAACAGGGTCTGACCGCCGTCGATGGTCAGCCGCACACCGCGTACGTGCAGGCCCCCGTCCCGATGCTGCGGCGCAGGGACGACGCGTCGGTCGTCGCCGGGGTCGAGGCACGACGGGTCGGCCCCTTGTCTTCGGTGAACAAGCAGCGCCCACGGCGAATCGCCAACCGCTGGCCGCCCGAGGCTCTACCGTCAGAAGGTGACGGATTTTCGTCTCGACACCGACGTGGATGTCAGTCGCTACGTCGCCGAGATCGGTTCCCGGCTGCAGCAGCGGCTGGGCGATCTGTCGTCGGAGATGCGCCGCTCACTGGAAGACGACATTCCCGAGCTGCGCGGCGACGCGGGCCTTGGCGAACTGCTGGGTGCCAGCGTGCAGGGAAACGTCGACACCATCTTGCGAGCCCTGCGGTATGACATCGCGTTGGAGCACGTTCAAGCGCCGACTGCGGCCATGGAGTACGCCAGGCGGCTTGCGCAACGCGGCGTGCCGGTTCACGCGCTGGTTCGGGCCTATCGTCTTGGGCAGCGCCGGATGAACGAGATCGTGTTCTCGGAACTACGCGCCCTCGAACTCGCCCCGGCAGCAAGGTTCGCCGTCATCGACGCGGTGACGGGGACGCTCTTCGACTACATCGACTGGATCTCGCAACAGGTCGTCGTCGTCTATGAAGACGAACGCGAGCGTTGGCTGGAGAACCAGAACAGTATCCGGGCGCTGCGAGTGCGGGAGGTCCTGGCCGGTAAGAAGCCCATCGACATCGACGCCGTGACAACAGCCATCCGCTATCCGCTGCGTTGGCACCACCTTGCGCTGGTCATGTGGTACCGGGACGGCGACGGCCAAGGAGACGAACTGGCTCGGCTGCAACGGTTTCTGCGGGATCTGGCCCAGGCCGGTCAGGCCGCGGCGAGCCCGCTGTTCGTGGCCGCCGACCAAGTCAGCGGATGGGGCTGGCTTCCCTACAAGGAGGCAGTCGATGCCACCGAGGCGGTCCGTCGGTTCGCGCTCGCGCGGGCGGATTCTCCGAGCGTGGGTATCGGCATGGTCGCGCACGGACTCGATGGCTTCCGTCGCTCGCATCGCGAGGCCGACGTGGCCCGACGCGTTGCGATCTCGGGCAGCATGCCCGAGCCCGTGATCATCGCGGCCACAGATCCGGGGCTGTCCATTGCGGCGCAGTTCGGCAGCGACATCGGTTCCGCCCGTGAGTGGGTGGGCAACGTCCTGGCCGGCCTCGCGACCGACACCGAGAATGACGCACGCCTGCGCGAGACGCTGCGGGTGTTCCTGCGCTGCGGTGGCAGCTACAAGACGGCGGCAGAGGAACTGGGCCTGCACTTCAACTCGGTGAAATACCGGATCAGTCGAGCAGCTGCCAGACGGGGCCGCCCGATCGAACAGGATCGCCTGGACGTCGAGGTGGCCTTGGTCGTCTGCCAGTGGTACGGAGCGGCCGTGCTGACGCCGGGGCCGGCATAGCCCGAAGCGTCATATCGGTACACCGGCGACAACGACGAGGCCAGGCTTTGTCCGCTGCGTACGAAGCCCTTGGCCCCTGGTCCTCCTACGCTGCTCCACATGGAACCTGGCGCTGACGCGGCGCTGAGGTGGTGATGGAGGCATCTTGTGTCGAATCATGTTGAAAAGGACCGAAATTCCGGCGCTGAGGAGCTCGCTGCGCCATTGGACTTGTTGTTGACCAGCTCGGCGGTCGGGGTTGCAGAGAGGATGTTGCCCAACGTCGCGTGGAGCAGGTTCGCCATCAACCTGGCGCGGCGACCACGAACGGTGGCGTCTCGGGCAGCCGCCCTTGGGCGCGAGCTGGCCGTGATCGCCGAAGGTCGCTCAGAGCTGGCGCCGTCCAAGGGTGACAAGCGTTTCATCGATCCGGCATGGCATGGCAACCCGCTACTCCGGCGGACGATGCAGGCCTATCTCGCCGCCAATTCGACTGTTGAGGAACTGTTTTCCGACGCAGATCTGAATTGGCGTGACGCCGAACGGATCCGTTTCGTGCTGGACGTCCTGGTGGAAGGGCTGTCGCCGAGTAACAATCCGGTGCTCAATCCCCTGGGATGGAAGGCGTTGATCGACACCGGCGGGCTCAGTGCGCTGCGCGGACTGCGGCACTTCCTCGGCGACATGAGGTCCACCCCCAGGGTGCCGTCGATGGTCGAGCCCGACGCCTTCACGCTTGGCGAGGATATCGCCGTCACGCCAGGCTCGGTGGTCTTTCGATCGGAAGTGTTCGAGCTGATTCAGTACGGGCCGCAAACCGATAAGGTCGGAGCCGTCCCGCTGCTCGTGGTGCCGCCGGTGATCAACAAGTTCTACATCATGGACATCGCGCCGGGGCGAAGCATGATCGAGTACCTGGTGCGTCAGGGCATCTCGGTCTTCGCCATCTCGTGGCGCAATCCGACGGCAGAACATCGCAATTGGGGGTTCGACACCTACGGCGGCGCCATCGTCGACGCGTTGGAGGCAGTCGAGAAGATCAGCGGATCAGATCGCACCCACCTACAGGCGTCGTGTTCTGGCGGGATGCTCGCCGCGATGACCGCCCAGCATCTGACCGCGAGCGGTCAGGGTCACCGGCTCGCCAGCTTGACGCTGATGGTGACCGTGCTCGATCAGAGGAAGGCCGGGTTCGCGGCCGCCGCGATCGACGAACAGGCCGCCGACATCGCCACCGCACTGTCGGCCCGCAAGGGCTATCTGGACGGGCGAACCCTTGCCGAGGTCTTCGCCTGGCTGCGTCCCACAGATCTGGTGTGGCGTTACTGGGTGAACAATTACCTCGAGGGCAAATCGCCGACCCCGTTCGACGTGCTGTTCTGGAACGCCGACACCACCCGGATGGCCGCCGCGTTGCACCGAGACTTGGTACTGACCGGGACGCGGAACGCGCTGGCGACACCCGGTGGGGTCAGTATGTTGGGAACGCCGGTCGATCTCAGCATGCTTGCCGTCGACACCTACGTCGTCGCTGGTGTCGCCGACCATATTTCGCCATGGCAAGCCTGCTACCGCAGCGCCCAGCTGCTGGGGAGCGACAACGTGCGCTTCGTCCTCTCCTCGAGTGGACACATCGCCTCCCTGGTGAATCCGCCGGGAAACGCCAAGGCGTCCTACCGGGTGGGGGTCATCGACGATTCGGCTCCCGAGGGGTGGGTCGAAACAGCCGAGCAGCATCACGATTCGTGGTGGCCGGACTTGGTGGCGTGGCTGCACGAACGGGGCGGAGACCTGCTCGACGCTGCCGCGCCCGGCGGATCCAGTATGCCGTCGATCGAGCCCGCGCCGGGCAGTTATGTGCGCGAACAATGACATCTGGCCAACGGCTCGTCTCGGTGCTCGGGCAACAGATACGGGTCGACATCCGGCGCGGGAGTGGGATCCCGTTGGTGCTGTGCAACGGCATTGGCGCCAGTCTCGAAGTGCTCGATCCGTTCCTCGCCGAGCTGGACCCGGACAGCACCGTCGTGCGCTTCGATGTGCCCGGTGCCGGTGGGTCGCCGGATTCGGCTCTGCCCTATGGGTTTCCGTACTTGGCAGCTGTTCTCGGCCAGGTGCTGAGAAAGGTCGGACTGTACGACTTTCGGGTCGACGTCCTCGGCCTGTCGTGGGGCGGAGCGCTGGCCCAGCAGTTCGCCTTCCAGAACCCGCGCCGTTGCCGTCGGCTGATCCTCGTGTCGACCGGTACTGGCTTCATGATGGTGCCTGGTCGGCCTGCGGTGCTCGCCAAAATGCTGACTCCCCGGCGATTTCTCGACCACGAGTACGCCGCAACGATCGCCGGTGACCTCTACGGTGGGACGGTTCGCTCCGACCCGTCGGCGGTGAAGCGATTGTTCGACCGGCAGTTGATGGCCGGCTCTCGTGTCGGCTACCTACACCAACTCCTCGCGGGATCGGTGTGGACGAGCATCTTCGCGTTGCCCGCAATCCGACAACGAACGCTCATCGTGGCGGGCCTCGACGACCCAATCGTTCCACTGGCGAATGCCGAGATAATGCACTGCCTCCTGCCGCACTCCACGATGCACCTGCATGCCGGCGGCCACGTCGACCTGATCAACAACGCGGCCGAACTCGCGCCCGTCATCGACATGTTCCGAAACCACGAGTAGTACACAGACAGCTCCGGCACGCGCAAACCGCAACCGGGCATCAACGGATGGTGAGCATTTCCCGCCCGCGACCGGCTTGCGCTGTGTCGCAGCAATAGTCGGGTGCTGTCACGATCTCCGGCCAGTGGCAGTGGTCAACTCACGGCGTAGGGCGCAAACACCCGGGACAAGCGAGGACTCCGCCGCATTCGGTTCACGCAAATTCGTCTCGCGCACTGGACCCGTCGTCGCCGTGAGGAATCCCAGACAATGCCGTTGACCTGGTGTTTTCGTGGGTATACCGTCGATCCATCATACGAATGGGGGTTTGTGATGATCGAGAGTTTCACCGCGGCGCTGGCCCGGGTGCAAAGCGACTTCGATTTCTACGTTGCCTGTCAGACCGATGCGGGTGCGGCGCTCGCGGAGTACGACCTCAGCGCTGAAGAGCGCGCGGCTCTCACCGATCCCGACGTGCTCGCCGACGTACTGAAAAAGGGTCTCATGCCGCGCAATCGACCGGCCATCACCGTCAAGATCTCCGGGACCCACGACTGGGTGAATCGAACCAAGAAGCCTCCGAGGAGACTCGACCAGGCACGCATCCAGCGCGAGGTGCAGACCATCGGGGAGGCCAGCACGGACGACGACCGCACTCAGGCGGCATTGAGGTTGATGGAACTGATCGGATGACCGAGCCGGAACCGGCCTCCCCGCCGGTGTGGCCGTTCGACATCGGGATCGTCGGAATCGGGATCGTCGGGACGCATCAGCTGACGCGGGAAGCCGAAGCCGTGATCCGCCGGTGCAAACGCACGTTCGTCATCGCCGACGGCTACGGGATACCCGACTACCTGGCCACCCTGTGTCCCCAGATCACCGACCTGGCAACGCTATACGAGCCAGGCAAGAACCGCGGTCCGACCTATTACAAAATGGCCGCCGAGGTGGTGTCTGCGGCAGCCAGCGACCCGCCGATCTGTCTGGCGACCTACGGGCATCCGTGGGTGTACTGCTATCCGACCACGCTGATCAACCAGGCGGCCCCGTTGCTCGGTTTGCGGGTTGAGGTGTTTCCCGGGATCTCGGCGTTCGACACGCTGCTGGTGGACCTGGGCACAGACATCGCGGCCGACGGTATCCAGATGTATGAAGCGACGGACGTGTTGATCAGGCAGCGTCCGATTCAGAACGACGTCGCGTGCGTGATCTGGCAACCAACCGTGGCCGGGGATCCGACGTGTCCGTCGCAGCCCTATCCCGCCGCGCAGTTCGAGCCGCTTCAGGAGTACCTGCTGCGGTTCTATCCCGAGGACCACGAAGCCTCACTGGTGACGTCGAAGACCCACCCGTTGGTGCGATCCGTCGTCAAACCGCTACGCCTCGGTGAACTGGCCAACACGCTCGCCGGTGACCCGGACGTCGGCACCCTCTACATTCCCGCGTTGTCTTCGCGTCCGATCGCCGATGTCGCGCTGATGGAATTCATGACCACCGCGGGGATGGACGCGCCGTCGCCGTCATAGCGCCGGATCGACGTCGGCGTAGCGCTGCACGAACGCGAGGTAAGCGCGCCGATCCTCGCCGGTGACCCCGACCGTCTGCAGTCCGTCGTACAGGCGGCGCCCGGCGTCGGCGGCCGCCGTGGCGATACCGGGGGAGCCGAGCACCGCGGTCAGGTCGGCTAGGTCGTAGCGAGCGGGTTGCCCGCGCTGTTCCGCGGCCGCGAGCAGTACGCCGTTCAGTGCGCCGGAGCGGGCATCCTCGGTGAGGTCGACGAGGTCGTCGACGCGCCACATCGCTTCGCCGAGCACCGTCGCCGTCGGTGAGGCGGCGGGCACCCGGTGCGCGTTCGTGATGGTCGCGATGATCTCGAACGGCAGCACCGAGGTTGCCCTCGAGCACTCCATCCTGGCGTCGCCCGACAACGCCGTGAACGGATCTCGTACCGAGGCGGTTTCGGCCCGCAGCGCCTCGGCCAAGTGCTGCCCGACCATCCGGCGTACCAGGGGCTCGTCTGCGTAGAGGGCGTGGAGGTTGTCGAAGAAGGCTTCGATGACCGTGGCGGTGAAGGCCACGGCGTCGTCGGTGCCGACGGCGTACGGCAGTCGGGTCAACAGCCAGCCGCGATCACGCTGCCCCATGGCCGCGCCGACGAGGTCGGCACCGTGACAGTGGTCGAGCAACTGCACGCCAACATCGCCATCGCCATCGCAAATGCCGTCGACCAGACCGATTGCGAGATTGAAGATCGCGCAAACGTATTCAACCAACGTACGACGAGCGGGCTCGTCCCCCACGCCGGCCAGCACCCGCGACGTGGCCGCGCCGAATGCAAGTGCGGAGCCGATCCGCGCCATGTCGCCGGTGCGCTCGAATTGCACTGCAAGTCCCTCGGCATCGGGATAACACTCCGCCAGGAGATGCCGCAGCAGCCACCCTCCCCGCGCCGCGTTGGTGGACTCCGCCAGTCCCAGGTCGACGGACGTCAACAACAGGCCGCGACCGCCGAGCTCAAGCCGCAGATGGTGCGTGACCGCCGCGTCGATGGCGGTCTCCAACGTTGCGGGAATGTCCAGTCCCATCGCTTGCTCAGCTCTTCGCGTTGCGCGCGAGTGCCAGTGCGGCGACGCAGGCCGCAGTGGTGAACGTGCGGTGTTGGTCGGCGACGTCGATGCCGGGGCCGAAGCGGACGGGTCGCCATGCGCCTTCCCGATTGGGATCCCTGTTGGGCGGCAACGGGATCCGTAGACTGGGCTGGCTGGGCCAACCGCCGTCGGCTTGCTGTAGTTCGACGAGGCGCACTAGTCCGAGTTTGACGCGATCGGCAGCGGCACTCGCCCGCAGTAGGATTGACACCGCGAGCGCGCTGGCGAAGGCCGAGTCGGCGGGACCCGCGGCAGTCCATCCTCCTGAGTCTCTCTGGTTGACGATCGTCCACAGCACTGCACGACGCACCGCCGATTCATCGCCCGCCGTGATTGCGAATTCGACGGCCTGCAGGGTCGCGTAGTGCGGGGAGGTCCACCAGTACGAACTCCAACTGCCATCGCGGCGCTGTCTCGATTTCACGAATCGCCACGCCTCTCTTACTTGGACGGGGCGCCCGCCGTGAGGCGCGGACGCGAGTGCCAGCGCGGCCGCCGCGGTCACTTCGGTCTGCGGCGCGCACCATCCAGAGAACGGCACCCAGCGGCTGATGCCCATGAACCGGCGGATCGGGCCGGATTTGGAATACGTTGCGATGCCGCCGTTTCGGCTCCGTTGACAACCGATCAGGCACTCTGCCGCGCGTTGGCACGCGCTGGCACGGCCGAGTCGGTTGAGCAGACGCAGCACCCACGCGGTGGAGTCGGCGTCCGTCGGGACGTCTTCGTTGTAGCCCCAGCCACCATCAGTGTTCTGGGCGGCGACCAGGGTGTCGGCGGCTTTCTCCAGCACGTCCTTGGTGTCGCCGGTCAGCGGCAGCGCGGTGCCGATGAATCCCGAGGGCCACTGGGATGCCTCACCGGCTGGCGTCAGGAAGTCGCGCCACAGCCCGTCGCGGCCTTGGCGCGCGAGGAGGAACCGCGTCGCACGCTCGTGAGCGTCTGCGGTGAATTCAAGTAATTCATTCAAAAGTGCCAACCCCGCGATGCAGCCAACCAATCGACCCTATCGTTGTTGAATGAGTGAACTCAATGGTGGTGCGTGCGAACTCCAGCCCGCGGATGATCGCGCTCGAAGGGCTCGCCGCATTCGGTTTTGGGCCGAATCATTGGTCGCCGGAGCGGCTCTGCTTCTGGCACTGCTGACCCTGGTGTGGCGGGATTGGATCGAAGAGATCTTCGGTGTCGACCCCGACAACCACTCCGGTGGGCTGGAATGGATCATC
>JAOPWT010000305.1 GCA_025965555.1 Mycobacterium sp. | reverse complement strand
GTTGATCATGTACGCCCCTCGCTAGCTCAAGTGCGCGCAGTCATCGTCGAGTTCGTCCCGACGTAGGCCCATCGGTGTGGCGGCGGGAATGTCGCCCCCGCCGATGACCGCCCTGGTGAGCGGCGTGAGGGTGCGGAAGAGAAGTTCCAGCTCCGCGTCATCGAGTGCGTCGAATGCGGGCAACGACAGCTCGTCGGTGGCGTCCTCGATGCGCTGTTTGAACGCGCGACCCGAATCCGTCAGTGCGCCTTGGTCATCGAGGATCCCACGTCCGGCGAGCCGGTCGGCGCACGCGCGCCACTCATCGTCGTCGTACTGACGGCTGCGCACGATGAAGTCCTTGGGCACCCGATCGGCGACCGAGTGCAGGACGTTGCAGTCCCGCCCGCTGATGCCGTTGGCGAGGAGGACGGCGACATGTGCGTCGCCGCGTTGTTCGCGCAACAGAGTGGCGGCGTGCCAGAGCCGTGCGGCGGGTTCGTCCGGCCACGGAAGGGCCCGGTTCGCGGCGAAGAGTGGGCGCCCGTCGAGCGGGGCGTTGGCGGCGGCCTTGCCGAGCAGATCGGCGGCGGTGCGTACGGCGTCGCCGTCGGTGACACCGCACCGCCGCAGGGCCGCCACGGCCGACGCCTCGCGCGCCCGCAACGCATCCGCGGGGCTCACCAGGTCCCAGGCGGACGGCAGCGCGCGTGCCACGTGCGACGGTGCGAAGTTGTAGAAGATCGCCGTGACGACGTCCGCCGGCACCGGCCCCAGCGGGGCGGAACGCGCCCCGAAGTAGCCCATCCAGAAGCCGCGGAAACCCACCTGGTCGAGCGCCTCGCGAGACTCCGGTGCGAAGTACGTCAGAGCGTGCACGGGTTCGAAGCGGTCGAACAATCTGCGGGCCGTCGTAGGCGTTCTGCTCACTTCGGCAGTTAACCACCGTCGCGTTCCCCGCCCACCCGTCGAGGCGTCCTGACTTGCGACGAAGTTCAATCTGCAGACGAACTGACGTCGCTCATAGCCTCGTCGATGATCGCCCGCATCGCCCGTTCGGCGGCCTCCTCGTCGCGGAGTCGAATCGCGCGGGCGACTTCGTCGTGCAGTGCGATTGCGACGGGGTTCGGCGTCTCCGGCATCATGCCGTGATGGGTGCGGCCGGTGAGCACCTCGGCGACGACGCCGTTGAGGGCGCGGAACATCTCGTTGCCGCTAGCCTCCAGCAGGGTTTGATGAAAGACCTTGTCCGCCAACAGGTACGACTCAAGGTCGCCCGACCGGCCATGCATCACCATGTCCGAGACGGCGGCTGCCATGATGCGGCATTGATGCGGATCTGCACGGCGCGCCGCCAGTGCGGCCGCCGAGGGCTCGAATCCGCGGCGCAACTCCGATAGCGACACCAATTGCGCTGTGCGGTCGCCGGATTCGAGCCGCCATCGAATTACCCTTGGGTCGAACACGTTCCAACGATTCGCGGGTTGAATGGTGATGCCGACGCGGCGGCGCGATGCGACGAGGCCCATGGATTCGAGCACCCGCACGGCCTCGCGCGCCACGCTGCGCGACACGCCGTACTGCGCGCCGACTCCCTCGAGATTGATGACTCCGCCTGCGGGCAGCGTGCCCGAGACGATCTCGGCACCCAAGCCGGTCAGCACGTTGTCGTGCAGAGCGCTGACGTTTGAGGGTGCGGCCACGCCATACATCTTGTCATAAACTTTGCTACCTGCACTAAAGACAGATTTTTGGTCTGCAAGGTTGCAATAATCAGATCATTGGGGCACTCTGTGTGATGCCAACCACAAGTGGGTACAGCGAATCGGGAGGTGGGCGATGACGTCACCAATCGTGGTGATGGGTGTCTCGGGCTCGGGTAAGTCCACCGTTGGCGCGGCCCTCGCCCAGCGCCTTCGCGTTCCGTTCGCCGACGCGGACGACTACCACCCGGCAGCGAACATCGCGAAGATGACGGCTGGTCACGCGCTGGACGACGACGACAGACGGCCCTGGCTGAATTCGATCGGGGAGTGGTTGGCCGCGCATCCCGAGGGCGGCGTGATGAGCTGCTCGGCACTCAAGCACGTTTATCGTGACCAGCTGCGCGAGCACTGCCCCGACGTTCAGTTCCTGCATCTTGCGGGCACGCCTGAGGTCATCGGACGTAGACAGGCCAGCCGCCCCGGACACTTCATGCCTGCGTCGCTGCTGGCGTCACAGTTCGACACTCTCGAGCCGCTGTCGGCGGACGAGCACGGCGTCGACATCGACGTCGATCAAGACATCGATTCCATCGTCGAAAACTATCTCGCCCGCACCGGACAGGAGTTCTGATGATTTCGGGAATGACCCTTCTCGCCGACGACGCACCGAAGCTTGCCGAGCCGGTCGCCTCCGGCTGGCAGCTGGTCCTCGCCTTCCTCGCGGGGATCGCCGTGATCGTCGTCCTGATCACCGTGGTCAAGCTGCACCCCTTCCTCGCCCTCATCTTCGGCGCGCTGACGGTCGGTGTCGTCGCAGACGAGAACCTGACCACGGTCCTGGCCTCGTTCGCCAAGGGTTTCGGTGACACGGCGGCCAGCGTCGGCATCCTCATCGCGCTCGGAGCGATGTTCGCCAAACTCCTCGCCGACTCCGGTGGCGCCGACGAAATCGTGGACACGATCGTCGGCCACGCATCGCCGCGGATGTTGCCTTGGGCGATGGCTCTGGTCGGCGCCATCATCGGCCTGCCGATGTTCTTCGAAATCGGCCTGGTGCTGCTGATGCCGGTGATCTACCTGGTGTCTCGCCGCTCGCAGCTGTCGTTGATCACCGTCGGAATCCCCGCTCTCGCAGGCCTTTCCGCCATGCACGGCTTCGTACCGCCACACCCGGGACCCCTTACCGCCATCGGCCTGCTCAGCGCCGACCTCGGTGTCACACTCGCCCTCGGTGTCGCGGTGGCGATCCCCACGATCATCCTGGCCGGTCCACTGTTCGGCAAGCTCGCGGGCCGGTGGGTGGTCGTCGATGCGCCAGACACCTTCGACGCCGATCGCTTCGCCGAGGGCGAGGGCCGACGCCGGCCGTCGTTCTCCATCACCCTGTTCAGCGTCTTGCTGCCGGTCGTCCTGATGCTGGGCAAGGCGCTCGTCGACATCTTCATCAAGGACAAGTCCAATCTGCTCCGGCAGATCTTCGACACTCTCGGCACGCCACTGATCGCCCTCTTGATCGCGGTCATCGTCGGCATGTTCACCCTCGGCAGGGGCGCCGGAATGGGGCGCGACGAGATCACCAAGTGCATCGAGTCGGGCCTGCCGCCGGTGGCCGGAATCATCCTGATCGTCGCTGCGGGCGGTGGCTTCAAGCAGGTGCTGGTGGACAGTGGCATCGGCACCCTGCTCGCCCGCTGGGCCGAAGGCGCGAACATCTCGGTGATCGTGCTCGCCTGGGTGATTGCGGTACTGATCCGACTTGCCACGGGTTCGGCGACGGTCGCCACCATCACCGCATCGTCGTTGATCGTCCCGCTGGTCGCGGGGATGCCCACCGGTCAGGTGTCGCTGGTGGTCCTCGCCGTCGGCGCGGGCTCGCTGTTCTTCTCACACGTGAACGACGCCGGCTTCTGGCTCGTCAATCAGTACTTCCGGCTCACCGTCGGTCAGACGATCAAGACGTGGTCGATCATGGAGACCGTCTTGTCGGTCAGCGGTCTGGCCGTCGTGCTGCTACTCGATCTGGTGATCTGACGGACCGGGCGGGTCTCAGCCCTTGAGCACCTGCGTGCCGCCCGCCAGCTCGTCGTGCTTGCCCTGCTTGGTGGGGCTGCCGGCGATGGTCACCGCGATCACGATGATGGCGATGACCCCGAGCAGCCCGCCGATGAACGGGACGACCGGCAGAAGTGTGAAGACGTTGCGAATCGCGGACTGCTGGACATCGGGCTTCGGCGCGCCGGCAGGCCCGTGGACGCTGAGCCCCAACAGTTTCTTGCCCGGCGTCCACCCCTTGGTGGTCTCGAACGCCACGAAGTAGGCGAACATCAGCACGCCGGTGAACAGACCGGTGACCATGATGCTCGACTGCATGTGTAGTGCGAACAAGACGATCGAGCCGACGACGCCGACGATGACGCCGTCGATCACCCTGGCGAAGAAGCGCGGGAGTAGTGGGCCTGCCTCCACGTTGCGGCCTGGGGGCACGCCGTAGGAAGAGTCGCCGAACTGGGGGTCGAAGCCGCCGGTAGTCATCCAGTCAATCTACCGGCGGCAAGCTCGCTCAGTGGGCGCGCTTGTTGAGCTCCTTCTGCGCGCGCTTGGCGTCCTTGCGGGCCCGCTTGGCCTGCTTGCGGCTCGCCGTGGCGAGCTCCGAACCCCGGTCCTGCGCCAGTTCGACGAGCTCGGCGCCGCGATCGCGGGCGACTTCGGCCAGTTCGGCTCCCCGGTCCAGAACGGCGCTGGCCAGTTCGGGCGCCCGGTCGCGGGCGACGTCGACGAACTTGGCGCTACGGTCCTGCGTGCGCTCGGCAAGTGCCGAACCGCGCTTGCGGGCCTTCTTGGCGAGCTTGGGACCGCGGTCGCGAGCGACGTCTGCCAACTCGGATCCTCGTTCGTACGCCACGTCGGCCAGTTCGGACCCGCGTTCGTAGGCCAGGTCGGCGAGCTCGGCGCCCCGTTCCCGCGCGACGTGGGCGAACTCGCGGCCGCGCTCCGCGCCCACGTGCAGCCCGGATTGGATGCCCTCGCCCCACTTGTCGACCAACTCGCTGTCGATGAGCGCGCCGCCGGAGGCGGAACCCGAGGGCAACACGCCCGATATCGACTCGCCGACCTTGCGCGCGGCACGACGGCCCCGCCAGCCAAGCGATGGCCTGCCTTCGGTGTCGACGGACGCGATGATCAGGCCGCCGATCAGCCCGACGTCGGTGAACAGCGCGCGCCGTTCAGCGGCCTTGCGAGCCGGATCGGTCTCACTCCAGAAAGCATGCCCACCGAGGCTGCCCGGCACGACACTGACCGCAAGGGCGGCCGACGAAATGCGCGGCAGACGGCCTGCGGCCAGCAGAAGGCCTGCGCCGATCTGCACTCCTGCCGTGACCTTGGCGACGGTTTCGGCATTGGTCGGTACGTTGGCGCCGACGGGATCAGGCAGCTTGCTGAGGCCCTCCAGCGTGGGCCGAGCCGCGTCGGCCGCGGGTTTGGGGCTCCGCAGGGCCTCCACGCCACGGGTGATGAAGGTGGTGGCCAGCATGGGACGCGCGATTCGTCGGATCAACATGCGCGGGGAATTCCCCGGTGAGGTCCGATACAAACCATCCGTGGGTGGCCTACCGCAGTGGCGTGATTCCGACATACGTCGGCTCAGGTGGATTGGAGACCAGCCAGCAGGATCTGGGCGAGATGGCTGGTCGTCGCGACCCCGTCGTCGTAGCCGCCCGCTGCGCCGAGGGAATTCATCATGGCCAGCGTGTACCGCTGACCTGGCCCGGCGAAGCCGACCGAGTTGGTCACCCAGCCGCCCTGCTCCAACGACCACCCGTCCTTGTTGCCGGGAGCCATCGCAGTACCCGCGCCCCATACCCCCCACTGCTGGTTGGGGGCGACGTTCTGCAGCTCGTAGACGATGGCGGCGCTCTGGGCCCTGTCGAGTCGGGTCAGGACGTAGTTGACGAGTCGGTCGAGGTCGTCCGCGGTCGTCTTCTGAAATCCCCAGTACGGGTAGATGCTGCTGAACCCCTTCTGCGGTTGCAGATCCGTCATGCCGTATCGCGGGAAGTCGGTGTTGTAGGCCATGTGGTCGGGGCCGCCGAAGCGAGACCACAAGGCATCGGCGGCGGCGTCGTCGGAGGAGTGCATCATCGCGGCCATCTGGCTTCGGTCGGCATCCGTCAACGAGATCGCGCCCGCGCGCGCGCGGGTCAAGAGGTCGACGACCATCGCCAGCTTGATCGTGGACGCCGTCCACACCAGATCGCCGGCGTGCGAGTTGCGGTACGTCACTCCGCTCACGCGATCCCTGAGCACGTAGCCGACCGAGCCGGGGCGGGTCGCGAGGTAGGCATCCGCCGCCGCGACGCGCGTCGGGAGATCGTCTGCCGCTGCGGGCGGCGCCGCCACCACTGCTGCCGATCCGACGACGATCACCGCGGCCGCGACCAGAGCCCATTTCATCCGAGTAGCTTCGCATTAGGGTGGAGGTTCCAAGAACCGAAGGAGGTTGTCGTGGCTCTCGTCGCGGGAATCGACTCGTCCACTCAATCGTGCAAGGTCGTGATCTGCGACGCCGAAACCGGCGACACCTTGCGCTCGGGCTCCGCGCCGCATCCCGGCGGCACGGAGGTCGACCCGGCGGCGTGGTGGGCCGCCCTTGGTGACGCCGCCGCCGAGGCGGGCGGCCTGGACGACGTCGCCGCGGTCTCGGTCGGGGCCCAGCAGCACGGCATGATCTGCCTCGACACGGCAGGCAACATCGTGCGAGATGCCTTGCTGTGGAACGACACCCGGTCCAGCGACGCCGCCGCGGCGTTGATCGACGAACTCGGCGGGCCCGCCGAATGGGCGGCCAGGACCGGCGTCGTTCCCGTAGCATCGATCACCGCGACGAAACTGCGCTGGCTCGCCGACCACGAGTCCAAGAACGCCGACGCGACCGCGGCCGTCTGCCTCCCACACGACTGGCTGACGTGGCGGTTGTCCGGTTCGACCGATATCGGCGACATCCGCACCGACCGCAGCGATGCCAGCGGCACCGGCTACTTCGCCGCCGAGGACAACACGTACGAACCCGACCTGCTCGAGTTGGCGATGCGCGGGCGTCGGCCAATGGTGCCAGAGGTTCTCGGGCCGAACGAAGCAGCCGCGCGGACCACGACCGGGGCGGTGCTGGGCCCCGGCGCCGGTGACAACGCGGCCGCTGCGCTTGGGCTCGGCGTCGGACCGGGGGACTGCATCGTCTCGCTGGGCACCTCTGGAGTGGTGAGCGCGGTCGGCGATGCCGCCCCGCACGATGCTGCCGGTCTGGTCGCCGGATTCGCCGACGCCACCGGACGTCAGTTGCCGCTCGTGTGCACTCTCAACGGAGCACCCGTATTGGCTGCCGTCGCGCGGATGCTCGGCGTGGACTTCGACGAGTTCGACCGGCTCGCGCTCTCGGCGCCCCCCGGCGCCGAGGGGCTGACGCTGGTGCCGTACTTCGACGGTGAGCGTTCGCCGAACCTGCCCGACGCCGCAGGGGCGCTGCACGGTGTCACCACTCGAAACCTGCAGCCCGCCAACGTAGCCCGCGCCGCCGTCGAAGGTCTGCTCGCCTCGATCGAGTTCTGCGTCGAGCAGATCTCGGGGCAGGGCATCGACGTCGGACGGGTGATCATGGTGGGCGGCGGCGCACGCTCGGAGGCCGTCCGCCGCATCGCCCCCGCTGTCCTCGGCAAGCCAGTGCACGTGCCGACACCCGCCGAGTACGTCGCGCTCGGTGCGGCCAGACAGGCGGCCTGGACGCTTTCTCAAGCCGAGGAGCCCCCGGTGTGGACCTTCGGCGTGACGTCGTCCTACACCGCCGACCCAACGCCCGAGGTGCTCGATCGCTACCGGGCTGCGCAACCGCTGACTCTGGGTCAGCGCTGAGCCGCAGGACCCGTGGGTCGTCAGCGCGCCCACCTGCTAGCCGGAAGTGGCGGTGGGCCGTGGCCAATGACGTTGAGGCAATGAGGATTCGCTCGGGCACAAGCCGTCGAGGAGCAGCCGCAGCGGTGGCCACGAGCCGCGCCCGCGACGGGTCACGGCGTAGGCCGTCATGATCACCTCCGGCTCGGTGAGCTCCATGACGGCGACGCCTTCGCGGACGAGCCGGTTCAGCGGCAGCAAGCCGACGCCGTAGCCGGCGAGGATGAGATCCTCGACGAGGTCCAGACTGTCTATCTGGTGAGCGATGTGCGGTGTGAACCCAGCCAGTGCGGCCAGGGTACGGACCGCATCTTCGTCAGCGGTGTTGCGGGAGTTGACGATCCACGGATCCCGCGCATGCCGACTCAGGTCGGCAGTGGCGCCGGTCGTGTCGTCGGCCCGGACGCCCAATCCCCACGGAGTCGACCACAGCGCCACCGTGTCGAGCACGGGATCGGGGGACGCGGGCGCAAGGTTGTAGTCGTAGATCAACGCAAGATCCAGGTCGTCGTCGACGAGGAGTCGAAAGGCTTCGGCGGGCTCGTATTCGCTCACGATGGCGTCCACCCGAGGATGGCTCGAGGCGAGGTCGGCCAGGACGGGAAGCAGCGATACCCGGATTCCGGTGGCGAACCCGCCAACGCGAAGAGTGCCTGCCGGCTCCGCGTCGGGATCGAGGTCGAGGCGCGCCGTGTCGACGGCGGCGAGGATGGTCACCGCGTGATCGGCCAGCCGCCGACCCGCGGGCGTGAGACGCACCCGTCTGCCCTCGGGTTCGATGAGCTGGGCTCCGGCCTCCTTGGACAGGGCGGCGATCTGCTGGGACACCGTCGAGGTGGTGAGGTGATGCGCCTCGGCGACGGCGCGCATCGACCCCAAGCGGGACAGCGCAAGCAGCAGTTGGAGTCGGCGGGTGTCCACGATGGCATTGTCCGCAATTCATGAACGGTTCGGGCGTGATCGATCGACCTCATGCGAATGTGACCTGGATCTCAAAGTGAGACGCAATGGGTTCGAGTGTCGCTGTTTCATCGGTGATGCATCGTCCCCCAAGCCCGGTGGATGAATGGCCCCATCTATCAGGAGGCTCACGTTGAGCAGACAAAGCCTGACCAAGGCGCACGCGAAGATCACCGAACTGACGTGGGAACCGACGTTCGCCACCCCGGCAACCAGATTCGGTACGGACTACACGTTCGAGAAGGCGCCGAAGAAGGATCCGCTGAAGCAGATCATGCGGTCGTACTTCCCGATGGAGGAGGAGAAGGACAACCGCGTCTACGGCGCCATGGACGGCGCCATTCGCGGCAACATGTTCCGCCAGGTGCAACAGCGCTGGCTCGAGTGGCAGAAGCTCTTCCTGTCGATCATCCCGTTCCCCGAGATCTCGGCGGCGCGAGCGATGCCGATGGCCATCGACGCCGTGCCGAATCCCGAGATCCACAACGGATTGGCCGTGCAGATGATCGACGAGGTCAGGCACTCGACGATCCAGATGAACCTCAAGAAGCTGTACATGAACAACTACATCGACCCCGCCGGCTTCGACATGACCGAGAAGGCGTTCGCGAACAACTATGCGGGCACCATCGGCAGGCAGTTCGGCGAAGGCTTCATCACCGGTGACGCGATCACCGCGGCCAACATCTACCTGACCGTCGTCGCCGAGACCGCTTTCACCAACACCCTTTTCGTGGCCATGCCCGATGAGGCCGCCGCCAATGGCGACTACCTGCTCCCGACGGTATTCCACTCGGTGCAGTCCGACGAGTCACGACACATCTCCAACGGCTACTCGATCCTGCTGATGGCCCTTGCCGACGAACGGAACCGGCCGCTGCTGGAACGCGACTTGCGCTACGCATGGTGGAACAACCACTGCGTCGTCGATGCCGCGATCGGCACCTTCATCGAGTACGGCACCAAGGACCGCCGCAAGGACCGCGAAAGCTACGCCGAGATGTGGCGGCGCTGGATCTACGACGACTACTACCGCAGTTACCTTCTGCCGCTGGAGAAGTACGGCCTGACCATCCCGCACGATCTGGTCGAGGAGGCGTGGAAGCGCATCACCGAGAAGGGATACGTGCACGAGGTCGCACGGTTCTTCGCCACCGGTTGGCCGGTGAACTACTGGCGCATCGACACGATGACAGACACCGACTTCGAGTGGTTCGAGGACAAGTACCCCGGCTGGTACTCGAAGTACGGCAAGTGGTGGGAGGCCTACAACCGGCTGGCGTATCCGGGGCGCAACAAGCCCATCGCGTTCGAGGAGGTCGGGTACCAGTATCCCCACCGCTGCTGGACGTGCATGGTGCCGGCGCTCATTCGCGAGGACATGGTCGTCGACAAGGTCGACGGTCAGTGGCGGACGTACTGCTCGGAGACCTGCCACTGGACCGACGCGGTCGCGTTCCGCAGCGAGTACGAAGGTCGGGAAACCCCGAACATGGGGCGGCTCACCGGTTTCCGCGAGTGGGAGACGTTGCATCACGGCAAGGACCTCGCCGATATCGTCAGCGATCTCGGCTACGTCCGCGACGACGGCAAGACACTCGTCGGCCAGCCACACCTCGACCTCGATCCGTCGAAGATGTGGACCCTCGACGACGTCAGAGGCAACACCTTCAACAGCCCGAACGTGCTGCTGAACCAGATGTCCGACGACGAGCGGGACGCCCACATCGCGGCCTACCGCGCCGGCGGGGTTCCGGTCTAAGTCCTGACGGCGGGTGGCACCTGCGCCGCCGCGGTGCCACTCGCCGTCAACCACCCACCCAGATCGCAGCCCAGGAGGCACCCGCCATGGCGGATTCACACAAGATCAACTTCGAGCCCGTCAACCTCGAGATGGAGGTCGACGAGGACGAGAACATTCTCGACGCTGCCTTCCGCCAGGGCATTCACCTGATGCACGGCTGCCGTGAGGGCCGCTGCTCGGCGTGCAAGTCATACGTCCTCGACGGCGAGATCCAGATGGCGAACTACTCCACCTTTGCCTGCAACGACTCCGAGGTCGACGACGGTTTCGTCCTGCTCTGCCGGTCGCACGCCTTCAGTGACTGCACCATCGAACTGCTGAACTACGACGAGGACGAACTGCTCGGCGGTGTTCCCATCCAGGACGTGCGCACCAAAGTGGTTGCCATCGAATCGATGACGCGCGACGTCGTGTCCCTTCGGCTCGCCCCGGTCGAGCCTGCGACCTATGCGTTCAAGCCGGGGCAGTATGCCGATCTGCACATCCCGGGCACCGACCAGCATCGATCGTTCTCGATGGCGACCACCCCGGCCAGCACCGACGAAATCGAGTTCCTGATCAAGAAGTACCCGGGCGGCAAGTTCTCCGCCCTGCTCGACGGTGAGATCGCGGTCGGTGACGAGTTGTCGCTGACGGGACCATACGGGTCGTTCACCCTCAAGGACGGCCATGTGCTTCCCGTCGTCTGCATCGGTGGCGGGGCGGGGATGGCGCCGATCCTGGCTCTGCTTCGGCACATGAACGAGTCCGAGAACAACCGACCGGTCCGGTTCTACTACGGCGCGCGCACCGCCGCCGACCTGTTCTACCTCGACGAGATCCAGCAGCTCGGCAAGGGTTTGACCGACTTTCGGTTCATCGCGTGTCTATCGGACTCGATCGACGGTGAGCCATCCGCCGCGGTCACCATCGAGCAGGGCAACGTCACCGACGTGGTGGCGCGCCACGAGCCAGCCATCGGCAAGACCGAGGTCTACCTCTGCGGTCCGCCGCCGATGGTCGACGCCGCACTCGTCTTCCTGGACGCCAACTCGGTGCCCAAGGACCAGGTCTTCTACGACAGTTTCACCAGCCCGCTGTTCGACTGAAAGGAAAAGCCAGATGACCACCAGTGAGAAGCCGAAGCAACGCAGTTTCCCGAGCATCGAATTCACCGACTCCGAGGCCGGGGCGCGCGAATTCCCCAGCTCGAAGAGCCGCAGCTACTCGTACTTCAAGCCGGCCAAATTGCGCGCCACCATGTACGAGGACGTCACGGTCGACGTCCAACCCGACCCCGATCGTCACCTGACCCAGGGCTGGATCTACGGCTTCGGCGACGGGCCCGGCGGATACCCGCAGGAGTGGACGGAAGCGAGGTCGTCGGACTGGCACGCCTTCCTCGACCCGAACGAGGAGTACAACCAGACGATCTTTCGCAACAACTCCGCAGTAGTCCGGCAGGTCGAACTGTGCCTGAAGAACGCCAAGCGGGCCCGCGCCTACGACTCGTGGAACTCGGCATGGCTGACGTTCATCGAACGCAACGTCGGCGCCTGGATGCACGCCGAGAACGGGCTGGCCCTGCACGTGTTCACGTCCATCCAGCGCTCGGGTCCGACGAACATGATCAACACGGCCGTCGCGGTCAACGCCGCTCACAAGATGCGCTTCGCACAGGACCTCGCGTTGTTCAACCTCGAACTGTCCGAGGCATCCGAGGCCTTTGACGGCAGCGCCCACCGTGCGGTGTGGCAGGAAGCACCGGAATGGCAACCCATTCGCGAAGTCGTCGAACAGCTGACGGCAGTGGGGGATTGGTGCCAGCTGCTGTTCGCCACGAACATCGTCTTCGAGCAACTGGTGGGCTCACTGTTCCGCAGTGAGCTCGTCATGCAGATCGCGGCCCGCAACGGTGACTACATCACGCCGACCATCGTGGGCACCGGCGAACACGACTACGACCGCGACCTCAACTACACCCGGAACCTCTTCCGGCTGTTGACCCGCGATGCCGAGTACGCCGAGGCGAACAAGGCCCGCTTCGGGCAGTGGTTGAGCATCTGGGTGCCGCGATGCCTGACCGCTGCCCGCGCGCTGCAACCGATCTGGTCGGCTCCCGCCGACAAGGCAGTCACGTTCGCGTCGAGTCTGGACGCCGCAAGGGCGAAGTTCTCCGCCCTTCTTGAAGAGATCGAGCTCGACATCCCCGAGGAGTTGGACAAATGACCATGCAGTTCGGATCAGCCACCGAGTTCTCCAACATGTGTGGCGTCACCCTGATGAACACCCCGATCGGCCGCGTCGTCGCCGAGGTGATGGGCGCCAAGGACGGGGTCGAGCTCACCGAGTATCCGTCGATGATCCGGGTCGACGGTCGGCGTCTGCTGGACTTCGACTACGACGAACTCACCGAGGCGCTCGGTCAGGAATTCGACGGTTCGATCTTCGAGGAGATCAGCTCCACCCACTACGGCCGCATGGTCCACCTCGACGACAAGACGATCCTGTTCGCCAGCCCCGAGGACGCGGCCGAATACATCGGCTTCGACCTCACCGTGCGGTGATGAGCGGCGACCGAACCACCCCGGTGCAGCGCTGCGTCGCCGACCTGATGCGCCAGAAATCGTTGAAAGACATCGACATTCAGGCACTGACGTT
>JAOPWT010000281.1 GCA_025965555.1 Mycobacterium sp. | reverse complement strand
GCGTGATCTATTCGATGGGCGTCTCACTTGACGGTTACATCGTCGGACCGGACGGCGACTTCAATTGGACAGCGCCCGGCGACGAGGTATTTCGCTTCTGCCTCGACGAAATCCGAGAAGTCGGCGTCCACCTGCTGGGACGACGCCTCTACGAGACGATGCTGTACTGGGAGACCGCCGAGCAGGATCAATCGCTCGACGACGCAGAGCTCGAGTGGGCCGCGATCTGGAAGGCGCTCCCCAAGGTCGTGTTCTCAACCACGCTGTCTGCGGTTCAGGGCTATGCCCGCCTCGCGTCAGATGGCCTGGCGGAGCAGATCGAGCGGTTGCGGGCCGAACCTGGGGAGGGTGACATCGCGATCGGCGGCGCGACCCTTGCCGCCGAGGCAGCGGCGCTGGGCCTGATCGACGAGTACCGGGCGAGGGTTCATCCGGTGCTGGTTGGCGGTGGCACTCCGTTCTTTCCCCGGTGCCAGCGTCGCGTTGATCTCGAGCTCGTCGGGACCCGCACCTTCAGCTCCGGAGTCGTCTACCTCCGCTACCGAGTGATGCGCTAGTCCTCGGCGAGCGACAGCCACTCCTCCTCGAGGGACTCCTTGCGGGCCACCATGTCGGACAGCTCTACGTTGAGCTCGCCGAGACGTACGTGATCGGCGGCCGCATCAGCCATGGTCTGGTGCAGCTTCGCGATCCGCTCGTCGAGCTTGCCGAGCTGATTTTCGATGCGGGACAGTTCCTTTCCCGTCCTGCGTGCGCGCGCGGAATCGGTCTCACGGCGCTCGCCTGGCCGCGCCGCCGACGCAGTTTGCGCGGTGGCGCGCTCGGCCAGGTACTGCTCGATCCCGCCGGGCAGCAGCACACAGCGACCGCCGCCGGGGAGCGCGTAGGTAACGTCGGCGACGCGCTCGAGGAAGTAGCGGTCGTGGGTGACCACGATCAACGTTCCCGGCCAGCCGTCGAGATAGTCCTCGATGACGTTGAGGGTGTCGATGTCCAGATCGTTGGTCGGCTCGTCGAGGAGCAGAACGTTGGGCTCGTCGAGAAGCAGTCGCAGGAACTGGAACCGGCGCCGCTCGCCGCCGGAGAGTTCGGAGAGCCGGGTGGTCAGCTTGTCGCCCGTGAACCCGAAGTCCTCGAGCAGCGTGGCGGTGCTGACTTCCTTGCCGCCCGCGAGTTCGGTGATCCGACGGGCACTTTCGACGGCGTCGAGCACGCGTTCGCTGCCCTCGATCTCGACCAGCGCTTGGCTCAGATAGCCGATCTTCAGCGTCTTACCGCGCTTGATGGTGCCCGAGGACGGCGACATCTCACCGGTCAACAGCTTCAGCACCGATGACTTTCCGGTGCCGTTGACTCCGACCAACCCGATCCGCTCGCCGGGCCCGATCGACCAGTCCAGCTTGTCGAGGATCAGCTTGTCGCCCGCCTCCAAGACCACCCGGTGCAGATCGAAGACGTCCTTTCCCAGCCGTGCCGTCGCAAACCGCTGCAGCGCCAGCGAGTCCCGGGGTTCGGGCTCGTTGGCGATCAGATCGTTGGCCGCCTGGATCCGGAACTTCGGCTTCGACGTCCGCGCGGGAGGTCCCCGTCGCAGCCACGCCAGTTCCTTGCGCATCAGGTTGCGGCGACGCGCCTCGGTGCCCGCAGCGACCCGCATCCGCTCGGCCCGGGCCAGCACGTAGGCCGCGTAGCCGCCCTCGTATGCGTCGACCTGTCCGCCGTGGACCTCCCAGGTGCGCGTGCACACCGCATCGAGGAACCACCGGTCGTGGCTGACGACCACCAGAGACCTCGACCGCTGCGCCGCCAGGTGCCCGGCCAGCCAGCCGATGACCTCGACGTCGAGATGGTTGGTCGGCTCGTCGAGGACCAGGACGTCGTGACCCGCGAGCAGCACCGCCGCCAGCGCGACGCGGCGCCGCTCACCGCCGCTGAGGTTGCTGACCTCGCGATCGAGCGATACTTCGGTCAGTAGGTTCTCGACGACCGATCGGGTCTCCGCCTCGGCCGCCCAGATGTGGTCCGCCCGTCCGCCCACGTCGCCCGATACCCCGTCGCTTCGCTCGCCCCACACCACGTCCCGCACGGTCGCATCCGCGGCGAAGTCGTCGGACTGGTGCAGATAGCCCACGGACAGGCCGGACGTGTGCGTCACCCGGCCGGAGTCGGGGGGCCTGGTGGCCGTCAGGATCTGCAACAAAGTCGTCTTGCCGTCGCCGTTGCGGCCGACGACGCCGATCGCGTCGCCTTCTTCCACGCCGAGGCTGACGCCGTCGAGCAAAGTGCGTGTGCCATAGCCGACAGTCACGCGTTCGAGGTTGATCAGGTTCGCCATCAGCCGCCGATCATAGGGTGTGATCACCCTGGCGGCTCAATGCCGCTGTGCCATGATGGCGTCGGATCGGGGGATTCGCGCATCGCACGAAAGGGGACGATCGTGGTGGACCTTTCGGCAATCACCGGGCCCATGGGGCGGTTGGTGGCGACCGCACAGAACGGTTTGGAAGTGCTGCGCTACGGCGGCCTCGAGACCGGCGCGGTGCCATCACCCTTCCAGATCATCGAGAGCGTGCCGATGTACCGGCTGCGGCGGTACTTCCCGCCGGATACCAGGCCGGGCGCCAAGCCCGCGGGCCCACCGGTGCTGATGGTGCACCCGATGATGATGTCGGCCGACATGTGGGACGTCACCCGCAACGAGGGCGCCGTCGGCATCCTGCACGCGGCGGGCATCGATCCGTGGGTGATCGACTTCGGCTCGCCCGACCAGGTCGAGGGCGGGATGCAGCGCAACCTCTCCGATCACGTCATCGCGCTCAGCGAGGCGATCGACACCGTCAAGAAGGTCACCGACCGCGACGTCCACCTCGCCGGGTACTCCCAGGGCGGCATGTTCGCCTACCAGACGGCCGCCTACCGGCGGTCCAAGGACCTGGCGAGCATCGTCGCGTTCGGCTCGCCCGTGGACACCCTGGCCGCGCTGCCGCTGAACCTTCCCGCGGGCTTGGCCGTCGGCGCGGCGGACTTCATGGCCGACCACGTCTTCAGCCGCATCGACATTCCCGGCTGGCTGGCCCGCACCGGCTTCCAGTTGCTCGACCCGATCAAGACGGCACAGTCGCGGCTGGACTTCGTGCGCCAGCTGCACGACCGCGAGGCCTTGCTGCCACGGGAGCAGCAGCGTCGATTCCTGGCCAACGACGGCTACATCGCGTGGTCGGGGCCGGCGATTGCCGAGCTGCTCAAGCAGTTCATCGCCCACAACCGGATGATGAGTGGCGGCTTCGCGATTCGCGGCGACCTCGTCACGCTCAGCGACATCGAATGCCCCGTGCTCGCCGTGGTCGGTGAGGTCGACGACATCGGCCAGCCGGCGTCGGTGCGTGGCATCAAGCGCGCCTCGCCCAAGGCCGACGTCTACGAATACCTCATCCGCTCAGGTCATTTCGGCCTCGTCGTGGGATCGAAGGCGGCCAACCAGACCTGGCCGACGGTGGCCGCGTGGGTGAAGTGGCTCACCGGTGACGGCGAGATGCCCGTCGACGTCGTCCCGATGGCACTTCAGCCCGCCCAGAGCAACGAATCCGGCGTGGCACTGAGCACCCGCCTGGTGCACGGCGCCGGAGCTGCGGCGGAGATGACGTTCAGCGTGGCCCGGGCCGCAGGATCTGCGTTCGTCTCGGCCAACAAGTCGGCCCGCGCGCTCGTCGTCGAAACCGCGCGAACGCTTCCCCGCCTGGCGCGGCTGGGACAGATCAACGACCACACGCGCATCTCGCTCGGTCGGATCATGAGCGAGCAGGCCCAGGCCACCCCGCAGGGCGAGTTCCTGCTGTTCGACGGGCGCGTGCACAGCTACGAGGCGGTGGACCGCCGCATCAACAACGTCGTACGCGGCCTCATCGACGTCGGCGTCCGGCAGGGTGCGCACGTGGGCGTGCTGATGGAGACCAGGCCCAGCGCGCTGGTCGCCATTGCGGCGCTGTCGCGCCTCGGTGCCGTCGCCGTGCTGATGCCACCCGACGCCGACCTGGTCGAGGCCGCCCGGCTCGGTGCGGTGTCCGACGTGATCGCCGATCCGGTGCACCTCGACGCCGCGTGCAGTCTGCCGTTGCGCGTCCTGGTGCTCGGTGGCGGCGAGGCGCGCGATCTGGATCTCGCCGCAGACGACGACGTGATCGACATGGAGAAGATCGACCCCGACGTCGTCGCGCTGCCCGGCTGGTACCGACCGAACCCCGGCTCCGCCAGGGACCTGGCCTACGTCGCCTTCGCCACGGTCGGCGGCGAACTCGTCGCCCGGCAGATCACGAACTTCCGGTGGGCCCTTTCGGCCTTCGGCACGGCGTCCGCGGCGAACCTCGGCTCCAGCGACACCCTGTACTGCCTGACTCCGTTGCACCACCAGTCCGGTCTGCTCGTCAGCCTCGGCGGGGCGGTCGTCGGCGGCACCCGCATCGCGTTGTCCAGAGGCCTGCGGCCGGACCGCTTCGTCCACGAGCTGCGGCAGTACGGCGTCACCGTGGTGTCCTACACCTGGGCCATGCTCCGTGAGGTCATCGACGATCCGGCGTTCGTGCTCAACGGCAGCCATCCCGTGCGGTTGTTCATCGGGTCGGGCATGCCGACGGGGTTGTGGAAGCGCGTCGAGGAGGAGTTCGCACCCGCGCACGTCGTCGAGTTCTTCGCGACGACCGACGGGCAGGCGGTGCTGGCCAACGTCGCAGGCGCCAAGATCGGCAGTGAGGGCAGGCCGCTGCCCGGTGGCGGCCACATCGAACTCGCGGCATACGACCCCGACGACGATCTGATCCTCGAAGACGAGCGCGGTTTCGTCGCGCTCGCCGGCACCAACGAGGTCGGTGTCCTGCTGGCCCATCCACGGGGACCCGTCGACCCGACGGCCTCGGTCAGACGCGGTGTCTTCGCGCCCGCCGACCTGTGGGTGTCGACGGAATACCTGTTCCGGCGCGACGAGGACGGTGACTTCTGGCTGGTCGCGAACCGCGGCTCGGTCATCCGCACCGAGCGCGGCCCGGTGTTCAGCGATGCAGTCAACGACGCCGTCGGACGGGTCGGGGCAGTCGATCTCGCCGTGACGTACCGGGTCCAGGTCGGCGGGGGTGACCTCGCCGTCTCGGCGCTGACGCTGAGTCCAGGGGGCAGTGTCCCGACCGCCGATCTCAACGAGGCACTCGCCGGCCTCTCGGTGGGCGCTCCGCCCGACATCGTCCACGTGGTGCCCGAGATGAAGCTCAGCGCCACCTACCGCCCCCTGCTTGGGCCGTTGCGTGCGGCAGGCATCCCCAAGCCGTCGCGTCATGCCTGGTACCTGGACTCCGACTCCGGGACGTACAAGCGGCTCACCGCCGCCGTTCGCGCCGAGATCACCGGTACGCCACCCGACGAGTGATGCAGTGTTGCCAGTGAGAAGCTGCCGTGAACTTCGCGCTTTGTTAGGCTCCGGCTGGCTGTAACGTGGCCACCCGGGTCGGGCCGGAAACTCATACATGCTCGACGATGGAGGATTGATGGCTGTACGGACCAGCAAGAACGGCTGGCGTCGCGCGCTCACGGGTGCCGTGGCCAGCGGGGCGTTGGCCACTGGACTGCTGATCGGGGTCGGCGTCACTACGGCCCACGCTGACGTACTCGACGACATCTACAGCGAATACGACACCGGCGCGGGTGGTGGCCAGGTCTCGAACCTCATCCACAGTGCGATGAAGCTGCGCTCGCTGGGCTTCGTCCCCTCGAAGGGCAACGTTGCAGATCTTCAGGCCGCGATGGACAAGCGCCCGAACCAGGGCCCGTTGGTGGAGGCCCTCCAGCAGACCGTCGACTACCAGAAGCGCAACCAGATGCGTCAGGGCGGTGGCGGCCCCGTGCTGAATCCGCCGACCATCGGCATCGGCGGCACCGGAGGTGGTCCGCTGGATCCCAATAGCGGTGGCGGCATCAACATCCCGCTCGGCTGACCCGATGCTCGATCAACGCTTGCGCAGCCTCCTGGTGTGTCCGGAGGATCGCGGACCGCTGCTCTTGGTGGGCGATCAGCTCTACAACCCGAGGTTGCGGCGGGCCTACCGGATCGAAGCCGGCGTGCCCGTGCTGCTGATCTCCGAAGCGGTCACCATCACCGACGATGACGAGCACGCGTCGTTGGTCGAGCGCGCCGAACCCTAGGCGAGCCCAGGCAACTCGCCGGTGAGGTAGCGCTGCAGGGTCGGTGCGATGGTTTGTGCGATCTGCTCAACCGGCAGCGACTTGAACGGTTCGAGTTCGAGGATGTAGCGCGCCATCACGATGCCCACCAGCTGAGATGCCACGAACTGCACCCGGATCCGACCCGAGCCAGGTGGCTCGTCCACCCGGGAGCCGACCTCGACGGAGATGACGTCCTGCAGAAACGACCGGATGAGGCCGACGTCGTCGCCGGCCAGCAGTGACCGCATGGTCGCGATGAGCCCCGAGCCCATCTGGGAGTCCCACAGGGGCAGCAGGAGCGACGGCAGCGTCAATCCGAGCTCCTCGACGGGAACCTCGCGCATCGGCCCGATGATCTGCATCGGGTCGATGGGGATGTGGACGGCAGCGGCGAACAGCTGTTCCTTGGTGCCGAAGTAGTGGTGGACGAGCGCAGAGTCGACGCCAGAGGCCGCCGCGATGGCCCGGATCGATGTGTTTCCGATTCCGTTGCGGGCGAACAACTCTCGCGCATTTTCAAGGATGCGGTCACGCGTGTCGGAGGTGCCGGGCGGGCGACCGGGGCGCTTGCGGCTCGGGTCGCTCACGGCGTCCTGCGCCGCAGGGTGGCCGCCGCCAGTCCCATCGCCACCACTGCGAACGCGACGACGATCGCGATGTCACGGGCCGCCGTCGCGGTCAGGTCCGGATGGGCGCCGACCTCCTTCAACGCCTCGAGCGCGTAACTGGCGGGCAGCGCGTTGCTGACCCACTGCAGCCAGTCCGGCAGCACCTCACGCGGCACGATGATCCCGCACAGCAGCAACTGCGGGGCGATCACCACCGGCATGAACTGGACAGCCTGAAACTCGGTGCGCGCGAACGCGCTACACAACAGGCCCAGACCGACGCCGAGCACGGCATTGATGATCGCGATGAGGAACACCAGGGCGGGACTGCCCGCGGTGTCCAACCCGAGCAGCCAGAAGGAGATCAGGCACGCCAGAGTGGCCTGCGCCGCCGCGGCGATCGAGAACGCGGTGCCGTAGGCCGCCAACAGATCCAGTCGGCGCAGGGGAGTGGTGAGAATTCGCTCCAAGGTCCCTGAGACGCGTTCGCGCTGCATGGTGATCGACGTGATCAGGAACATCACGATGAGCGGGAACACCCCCAGCATGATCAGACACGCGCTGTTGAACGGCGTCGGCGTGCCCGGCCGGTGCGGCACGTCCCTGAACATGAAGTACATCAAAGTGATGATCACGCTTGGCACGACGAGGATCATCGCCACGCTGCGATGGTCGCCGGCCAACTGCCGCAGGATCCGCCCGGTCGTGGCCAGATAGGCCTGCGGACTCAGCCGAGCGCGGGTGCGGTGCTGTGCCGGATGACGGACAGAAACGCTTCCTCCAGTGACTGACATCCCGTGTCCTCTCGTAGCTTGGCCGGTGTGGTGTGGGCGAGCAGGCGGCCCTCCCGCAGCAGCAGCAGATCCCCGCAGTGGTCGGCTTCGTCCATGACGTGGCTCGACACCAGCAGCGTCGTGCCGCTGTGGGCCAGGTCGTGGAACTGTTCCCACAGGTCGACCCTGAGTACGGGGTCAAGACCGACTGTGGGTTCGTCGAGCACCAACAGGTCGGGATGCGCCACCAGTGCACAGGCCAGCGATGCCCGAGTGCGCTGACCGCCGGAGAGGTTGCCGCACAACGCCGTTCGATGATCATCGAGGCCGACGTTGGTGACGGCCTCGTCGGCGGCCTTCGCGCCGGAGCCGTACAACGAGGCGAAGTAGCGCACGTTGTCGATCACGCGGAGGTCCTCGTAGATGGTTGCGTCCTGGGTGACGTACCCGACGCGGTGCCGTAGATCCGCCGATCCTGCGGGTAGTCCGAGCACGGTGACGGTGCCCTTGGCGATGATCTGGGTGCCGACGACGCTGCGGATCAACGTGGTCTTCCCGCAACCCGACGGGCCGAGAACTCCCGTGATGGTGCCGCGGGCGATCCGCACCGTGACGTCGTCCAAGGCCGTGCGTTTTCCACGGATGACGGTCAGATGCTCGACGGCGACCGCGGGTTCGGTGCCCCGGTCCATTAATTCATCATGCGATGAACTCATCATATGGTGAATATCCTCCCCGTGCCTGGTGGTGTCAAGGACGCCGGGCAGAATCGCTGTCGTGAGCGCGGAACCGTTGGCCACCGACCCGGTGTCGGCCGCCCGGCTGCTGGTCGGAGCGGTGCTGACGTGCCGCGGTGTCTCTTCGGTCGTGGTCGAGGTCGAGGCGTACGGCGGTCCGGCCGACGGCCCGTGGCCCGATGCTGCCTCGCATTCCTTTCGCGGTCGCGGCGGGCGCAACGAGATCATGTTCGGAC
>JAOPWT010000271.1 GCA_025965555.1 Mycobacterium sp. | reverse complement strand
CGAACAGGCCCCGGTCGGGCAGCCGACACGTGTGATCGACGCGGTCAGCCCGCCCGAGAGGACCGCGACCGGCGCGCAGCTGTTCCCGTTGTCGGCCACGTCGGCCGAGGAGTTGCGCCGCACTGCGGGCAGACTCGCCGATTGGGTGCAGAGCCGGGCCGACGCCGGGGACTCCGAGACGGAACTGGCCGATCTCGCCTACACGCTGGCGCGCCGGCGGGCCCACCGCCCGGTTCGGACCGTCGTGCTCGCGGAGGACCGCGACGGGCTTATCACGGCGCTGCGCGAGGTCGCCGATGGTGACAGCCCACACGAGCCCGCGGTCGACAGGGGCGAGCACGGCCCGGTGTGGGTGTTCTCCGGCCAGGGTTCGCAGTGGGCCGCGATGGGAGCAGGCCTCCTGGCGACCGAACCGACGTTCGCCAAGACCGTCGCGGAGATCGAGCCGCTGATTGCCGCTGAATCCGGGTTCTCGGTCGCCGAGGCCATGTCGGCGCCTTCCGTCGTGACCGGTATCGACAAGGTGCAGCCGACCGTGTTCGCCGTGCAGGTCGCGCTCGCCGCCACGATGAAGTCCTACGGCGTGGTGCCTGGCGCGGTGATCGGCCACTCCATGGGCGAGGTCGCAGCCGCCGTGGTCGCTGAGGCGCTCTCGCTACAGGACGGCGTCAAGGTCATCTGCCGCCGGTCGCGATTGATGGCCACCATCGCGGGTTCGGGTGCGATGGCGTCGGTGGAGTTGCCCGCACAGCAGGTGCTTTCGGAGCTGGCTGCGCGCGGAGTCAACGACGTCGTCCTCTCGGTGGTCGCCTCGCCACAGTCCGCGGTCGTCGGTGGTGCCAAGGAGTCGGTCCGTGCTCTGGCGGCCGAATGGGAGGCCCGCGGCGTGATGGCGCGCGAGGTCGCGGTCGACGTCGCATCTCATTCCCCGCAGGTCGACTCCATTCTCGACGACTTGACCGAGGCGCTCGAGGACATCGCGCCCACGGAGCCGACGGTGCCGTACTACTCGGCAACGCTCTACGACCCCCGCGACCCCGCGGACTTCGACGCCTACTACTGGGCGGACAACCTGCGACATGCGGTCCGCTTCGCCGCCGCCGTGCAGGCCGCCCTCGAAGACGGCTACCGGGTGTTCGGCGAACTCTCCCCGCACCCGCTGCTCACCTACGCCGTGGATCAGAACGCGCGCAGCCTCGACGTGCGCCTCGCGGCGCTGGCCAGCATGCGGCGTGAGCAGGAATTGCCGCACGGACTCCGCGGCTTTCTGGCGGACCTGCACACCGCCGGTGCGGCGATAGACTTCGCCGCGGTGTGGCCGAGCGGCGCACTGGTGGATGCGCCCCTGCCGACCTGGACCCATACGCGCCTGATCCTCACCCGCGACGGGCAGGAGCAGGGTGCGTCCACGCTCGCCGTTCATCCGTTGTTGGGCGCTCACGTCCGGCTGCCTGAGGAGCCCGAACGCCACGTGTGGCAGTCCGACGTCGGCACTGACGCCCAGCCGTGGCTCGGTGATCATCAGGTGCACGGCGTCGCCGCGCTCCCGGGCGCCGCCTACTGCGAGATGGCACTCGCCGCAGCCCGCGCAGTGCTCGGCGACGCATCGGAGGCCCGCGACATCGTGTTCGAGGATCTGTTGCTGCTCGAAGAGCAGACGCCGATCTCCGCCGTCGCATCCGTCACCTCCGAAGGTGTCATCGATTTCCAGGTGACGACCCGACAGGAAGACCAGGAGATCCGACGGGCCACTGCGGTCCTGCACGTCGTCGACGATGAGGACGAGCCGGCCACGTACGACATACCCGACCTGCTCGCCGGCCACCCGGTGGAACTGGACGGGGCGGAGATGCGCAACTGGTACGACGTCAGGGGCATTCAGTACGGTCCGGCGTTCACCGGTCTGACCATGGCCCGCACCACCGAAGGCCCCGGTGGATCCGTGCTCGCCGAGGTGGCGTTGCCCGGCTCGATCCGATCCCAACAGGGCGCATACGGGATTCATCCCGCCCTGCTCGACGTCTGCTTCCAGGCCGTCGGCGCCCACCCCGATCTTCACGTCGACAGCACCGGCACGTTGATGTTGCCGCTGGGCGTGCGGCGGCTGCGGGCCAACTCGTCGACGCGCAACGCGCACTACTGCTACGTGCAGTTGGTGAGCGCCAACGCCGGCTCGGTCGAGGTGGACATCGAGGTGCTCGACGACCTCGGTGCCGTCCTGTTGACGGTCAGCGGCCTGCGGCTCGGCACGGGAGTGTCCGAGCAGGGCCAGCGCGACCGACGCCTCAACGACCGGCTGCTGACCATCGACTGGCGTCGTCAGGAGTCGCCGAGAACCGACGTGGTCGGAAGCGGACACTGGTTGCTGATCAGCACGTCCGATGAATCCGACATGTTCGCGGACGAACTCGCCGACGCCCTCAAGGCTGGCGAGGCGGACGTGGCCACCATGACGTGGCGCGCGGACGGCGACCACGCTGCCGCGGCCGATCTTCTGCGGCAGGCGCTGGCGGCCCGCTCCAGCGTGGGTGTCGTCGTAGTGCAGGGTCCGCGCCGGTCGGATGGTGACCCCGTCGGCGAGGGTGCCGACCACGTGCGCCACCTGGTGCGCATCACCAAGGTGCTCCCCGAGGTGCCCGGCGAGCCGCCGCGACTGTTCGTCGTCACCAGGGGTGCGCAGACGGTGCTTCCCGGAGAGGTGCCGAACCTCGCCCAGGGCGGCCTGCGTGGACTGGTCAGGGTCATCGGGATGGAGCAGCCGCGGATGCGGCCCACCCAGATCGACGTGGACGACGCCACCGATGTCAGGCTGGTCGGCGCCGAGTTGATCTCGCTCTCCGACGAGGACGAGACGGCATGGCGGGATGGTCAGTACTACACCGCCCGCCTCAACGTGACCCCGCTGCAGGCCGAGGAGCGCCACACCACCGTGGTTCGCCCCGAGCGGGAGGGGATGCGGCTGCAGATCCGCACCCCCGGCGACCTGCAGTCGGCAGAACTCGTTGCCTATGAGCGAACCCCACCGGGGCCGGGTCAGATCGAGGTGGCGGTGTCGGCATCCAATCTGAACTTCGCCGACGTCCTCGTCGCCTACGGTCGCTACCCCTCATTCGAGGGGCGCATGCCCCAACTCGGTGCGGACTTCGCCGGAGTGGTGACTGCCGTGGGTGCCGGGGTGACCGACCACAAGATCGGTGACCGGGTTGCGGGCATCTCCGCGACCGGTGCGTGGTGCACGTTCGTCACCTGTGATGCCAACCTTGCGGTGCGCATCCCCGGTGACCTGCCGGATGCCACTGCCGCAGCAGTGCCGAGCGCCCACGCCACCGCGTGGTACTCGCTTCACAACCTGGCCAGAATCGCCTCGGGCGACAAGGTGCTGATCCACTCCGCCACCGGCGGCGTCGGTCAGGCCGCCGTGGAGATCGCTCGCGCCGCAGGTGCCGAGATCTATGCCACCGCCGGTAGTCCGGAACGTCGAAAGATGTTGAAGGACATGGGTATTGCGCACGTCTACGATTCGCGTACCACTGAGTTCGCCGACCAGATCCGCCGTGACACCGACGGCTACGGTGTCGACGTCGTGCTCAACTCCCTCCCGGGTGCGGCGCAGCGGGCCGGCCTGGAACTGCTGACCTTCGGCGGTCGCTTCGTCGAGATCGGCAAGCGGGACATCTACGGCGACACCAGGATGGGCCTGTTCCCCTTCCGGCGGAACCTGTCCTTCTACGCCGTGGACCTCGCACTGCTGACCCTGGTCACCCCCGACACCCTGCGGAGCCTCCTCGAGGTGATCTACCAGCAGATCGCCGACGGAGTGCTCCCGCCGCCGCAGACCACGCACTACCCGTTGGCCAACGGTGCCAACGCGATCCGGGCGATGGGTGCCGCCGAGCACACCGGCAAGCTGGTGCTGGACGTACCTCGCTCGGGTCAGTTCGCCGCCGTCGTGCCCGCCGAGCGGGCACCCGCGTTCCGCGCCGACGGCGCGTACGTGATCACCGGCGGACTTGGTGGCCTTGGGCTCTTCCTGGCCGAGAAGATGGCAGCGGCCGGATGTGGACGCATCATCCTGAACGGTCGCTCCGCACCGAAGCCCGATACGCTGCGCATCGTCGAGAAACTGCGTAGGGCGGGCACCGAGGTCGAGGTCGAACTCGGAGACGTCTCGGAATCGGGGACGGCAGCCCGACTGGTCGCCTCGGCGACCGCGACGGGGATGCCCCTGCGCGGAGTGCTTCACGCCGCCGCGGTCATCGAGGACGCGACCCTCGGCAGCATCACCGACGCACTCATCGACAGGAACTGGGCGCCGAAGGTGATGGGCGCGTGGCGTCTTCACGAGGCGACGGCCACCGCATCGCTGGATTGGTTCTGCTCGTTCTCGTCGGCGGCCGCGATGGTCGGATCGCCGGGACAGGGTGCCTACGCGGCTGCCAACAGCTGGCTGGACTCCTTCACGCGGTGGCGCCGCGCCCAGGATCTACCAGCTCAGGTGGTGGCCTGGGGTGCCTGGGCTCAGATCGGCGCCGGACAGGCCATGGCGGACAACGACGGTATGGCCATCGACCCCGAGGACGGCGCGTACGCGTTCGACACGCTGATGCGCCACACCAGGGTGTACAGCGGTTACGCCCCGGTGGCAGGGGCCGCCTGGCTGACCGCCTTCGCGCAGACCAGCCCGTTCGCCGAGGCGTTCGCCTCGTTGGGCCAGGACCGTTCGGGATCGAGCGAGTTCCTCGACGAATTGCGCCTGCTGCCGCGCGAGGAGTGGTCTGCACGGGTTCGACGCCTGATCTCAGAGGAGATGAGCCTGATCTTGCGGCGTTCGGTCGATGCTGACCGACCACTGTCCGAGTACGGCCTGGATTCGCTGGGGACGCTGGAACTGCGCACTCGACTCGAGTCGGAAACCGGTGTGCGGATCGGTTCGACGGACGTCACCACGGTGCGCGGTCTCGCCGAACGGCTCAGCGAGCTGATTGCCATCGACCTCAACATCGACACCGCAATGCCGGCGGCGTCGTCATGACCGTCCGATCAGCGCCGATGACGTCGCTCACCGAAGTACCAGCAGCGGGGGAGAGTTAAGTGGTTGCGATCAAGGCGATCCATGACTGGATCGGGGCGTCGGGCAGTGTGGTGTCGTGGCACCCCTCGCCGGTCAGTCTCGCGAAGGTCCGAAACGCGCCAGTGAGTGCCGTGCCTGCCAGTTACCAGCAGTCGCAGCACATCCGCGGTTACCTGAATCACCTGTCCAACGGCAGCGACATGGCCCGGCTCAACATTCCGTCCTGGGACATGCCCGGCCAGTGCGACATTCGGGCGATGACCCACGTCGTCAACGCCTACCTCCGCCGTCACGACACCTATCACAGCTGGTTCGAGATGTCGGACGACGCGAAAGTCGTGCGGCACACCGTCACCAACCCGAGGGACATCGCGTTCGTTCCCACCAAGCACGGCGAGATGACGGCTCCCCAGTGGCGCGAGCACATTCTCTCCACGCCGGATCCACTGCGATGGGACTGCTTCTCGTTCGGCATCATTCAGCGCGCCGACCACTTCACGTTCTACATCAGCATCGATCACGTGCACACCGATGCGATGTTCATGGGCGTGGTCCTCGTCGAGATCCACATGATGTATGCGGCGTTGGCGGGCGGAGGGTCCCCGATTCCGCTGCCGACCGCAGGCAGCTATGACGACTACTGCGTGCGCCAGCACGCGTTTCTCTCGTCGCTGACCCTCGAGACGCCCGAGGTGCAGGAGTGGATCCGCTTCGCACGGTGCAACGACGGCACGATGCCGCACTTCGACCTGCCACTGGGCGACCCGCCGTGGTCGATCACCGGAGACCTGGTCACGGTGCGGTTGATGGACAAGCCCCAGTCCGAACGGTTCGAAGCGGCGTGCACCGCGGCGGGCGCACGCTTCATCGGCGGCGTGTTCGCCTGTGCCGCAATGGCGCAGCATGCGCTGACGGGGTCAACCGACTATCACGTCATCACCCCTACCACCACACGGCAGACCCCCGCGGAGTTCCAGACCACCGGGTGGTTCACCGGCGTGGTGCCCGTCTCCGTGCCGGTCGACCCCGACTCGTTCGCGAAGACCGCCAGCGCGGCGCAGGCCTCGTTCGATAACAGGATGCCGTTGGGGCCGATCCCGTTCGACCGGGTGCTGGAACTCGCCGACGGGACGATGGGACTGCGCTCACCGGACCCCGGTGTGCCGATGGTCTCCTTCCTCGACGCCGGTCTGCCACCACTGTCGGCGAGCATCATCGCGGAGTGGGAACGGATGAACGGCAAGGTCTTCAGCGACGCGCGGTCGGCCTACCAGATCGGGATCTGGGTCAACCGGGGAGAACGCGAGACCTCGGTCACCGTCGCGTTCCCGAACAACCCGATCGCCCGTGAGTCGATCGACCGGTATCTGTCGGCGATGACGGCGATCTACCTCGCCGTGGCCGACGGCGCTCTGCACGCGTCCTCCACGCGCACTCACGTGCGACACGGAGAGACGTTGCGTCACAACGGCCTTCGCGACCGAGATTCTCTGTTGCCGATGGCCAAGGGGTGACCGATGGCGGCGACGCGGGCCCGGCGGCGGGCCGATCACCGGCCAGACGACGTGCTCGCTTTCGTCGATCAAGCCCTCTATCTAGGTTTGCGTGCCACCGGGCAGGCGGCGGTGACACAGATCGTCTGGGTCTACGAACACGACATCGATCTGGAGGGAATCCGGCGCTTTCACCGGGACATGGGTTACGGCATGGCCGGCAGGCTGATCCAGCGGTCGATTCTGCCCTTCGGACGGCACCGCTGGGTCGCGTCGGCGGGACCCGCGGCGGATCTGCGCGTGGCCCCGCAGCCCCGTCCACGCGCCGATCTGAGCGACTGGATCGACGAATGTGCGCAGCAGCCCATCGATCCCGAGCACGGCCCTGGCTGGCACATGGGCGTGCTGTCGATGACCGATGGAGCCACGGCAGTGAGCCTGGTCGGCTCCCATTGCATCGGTGACGGAGGGGCAGCGCTCCTGACCGTGTTCGAGGCGGTCAACGGACTTCGCCGCGATCTCGGGTATCGGCCGCCTCGGTCACGGACACGGCGCGAGGCACTGCTCGCCGACGGCCGACAGACCCTGCGCGACGCACCCGAGCTGGGACGCAGCCTCGTCGCCGCGGCGAAGTTCCTGAACGGCAAGCGCCGAGAAGCCTCGGGTGCCAAGACGTCCGGGCCGAGGGACCGCGTCATCGCCAACCCCGACGAAACGGTGGTGGTGCCCGCCATCTCGGCGTTCGTGGACCTGGCGCACTGGGACGAGCGGGCCGCAGCCCTTGGGGGAAACAGTCATTCACTGCAGGCCGGACTGGCAGCGCGCCTCGCCGTGCATCAGGGCAGGGCGCTCGCGGCGGACGGCACGGTCGGACTGATCGTCCCGTTCAATGACCGCACGTTGGAAGACACCCGGGCCAATGCGGTCACCCTGGCCTATGCGCGCATCGATCCGACGCACGTCGCAAAGGACCTCGCCGAGGTCCGCGCCGCGGTCCGGGACGCGCTCAAGACCATGCGGGAGCAGCCGGACGAGGCCATGCGGCTCCTCCCGTTGACCCCCTTCATCCCCAAGATCGCCGTCCGGCACACGGCCGATCTGGCGTTCGGTTTCACCGAGCAGCCGGTGTCGTGTTCCAACGTGGGCGATCTACCCGTGGACGTCGCCTGCCCCGGCGGGACGCCGGCGCAGCAGGTGATGCTGCGCGGAATCGATCAGCGCATCACCCGCAGGGTGCTCGAGGAGCGCAACGGTCTGCTGACGGTCGTCGCAGGCCGGCTGGACGGCAAGGTCACGATCACCGTCGTGGGCTATCAGCCGGGTGTGGAGAACACCAAGAAGGCACTGCGCGAGCGGCTGGCCGCCGTCCTCGACGAGTTCGAACTCACCGGCGTGATCGTATGAGCGACCGGCTGGACTACATCGACCAGGCGACCTTCCTGTCATGCCGAGCCACCGGACGCGACCAACTCGTCCAATACGTCTGGTTGTACACGCACCCGGTCGACATGGATCGGTTGCGGAGCTTCCATCGTGACGTAGGGCACGGGTTTGCCGGCAGGCTGATAGAGCCGTCGCCGTTGCCGTTCGGACGTCATCGCTGGGTCGCGGCCACCGGGCGCGTCGCTCCGCTGGACGTCGCCGAGGTACGGCCGCCGAGTCAACTCGGTGCGTGGATCGAGGAACGCTCACAGCAGTGCATCGATCCGGTGCAGGGTCCCGGATGGCATCTCGCAGTGTTGCCGCTGTCCGACGGCACGACCGCCGTCACGCTGGTGGCGTCGCACTGCCTGCTCGACCACGGGGCATCCGTGCGTACGTTGATGGACGCCGTGAACGGAGGGCGGCGCGACTTCGGATACCCACCGCCACGATCGCGAACGCGACGCGCGGCAGTTGCCGCGGACCTGCGCCAGGTGGTGCGCGACCTCCCGGAACTCGGCCGCACGGTCGTCACCGCGGCGAAGTTCGCGTATCGGAGCAGGCGCGAGATCTCGTCGTCCGGGACGTCGCGGCCGTCGGCGTCGGCACATGGCGTCGACGGCGCGCTGGTGCTGCCCGCGGTGTCGGCCATCGTCGACGTCGGAGACTGGGACGCCCGTGCCGATGATCTGGGCGGTACCGGCTACTCGCTGCTTGCCGGATTCGCGGCACTGCTTGGCGAACGGCTCGGGCGCGTCCGGCCCTCCGACGGCGCCGTCACCCTGCTGATCGCGATGAGCGACCGCGGAGGCGACGACGACCGGCGCGGCAATGCGATGAAGATCGCCTCGGCCACCGTCGATCCCGGCCCGGTGAAGACGGACCTCACCGCGGCAAGGACGGCGGTGAGGGAAGCGCTCACCACTCTGCGCGCCGGACCCGATGAGAAGCATGCGCTTCTTCCGATCACGCCGTTCGTCCCGACTCGGGCCGTACGACGAACGGCGGACGTGATCTTCGGTGACCTCCCCGTGTCCTGCTCGAACCTCGGCGAGGTCCCACCCGAGATGGCCAGGGTCGACGGCACCGACGCCGAGTTCGTTCTGTTCCGGCCGGTCGATCAGGGAGTGACCCGCAGCGCACTCGAGCGGGCAGGCGGTCAACTGGTGTTGGCAGCCGGGCGTATCGGCGGCAGCGTGTCGATCGGAGTCGTCGGCTACGAGTTGGGCGCAGAGAACACCCGAGAGTGGCTCGCGGACAAGGTTGTTCGGACGCTGACCGACTTTGGCCTCAAGGGCACCATAATCTAGCCGGCGTTGGCCACCATCGGCCAACCGGCCCGACGCCGCTGACCAGTCGGCATGAAGAGAGAGGGTTCGGACATTTGCGCACAGTGATATTGGTGCCCTATCGGTCTGACGGCGGTCGCCGTGACGAGCTGTGGAAGTTCACCCGCGGCTGGCTGGAGAGGCACCACCCCACCTACCAGATCTACGTCGGTGAGTCACCCGAAGGGCTGTTCAACCGCAGCGCGGCGATCAACCGCGCGGCCACGGAGGCCGGCG
>JAOPWT010000267.1 GCA_025965555.1 Mycobacterium sp. | reverse complement strand
TCCGCTCGGGTCGATCTCGTAGTCGATGAATGTGAACGCCGGCGACGACGGCTGCCGCTGCGCCTGTTGGCGCAGGGCGGCCGGAATGGTTGACGCGATCGTGGGCATTTCGAAACCCTCCCTTGGCTTCGTCACGCATGGTCTAGGGGCTACCAGACGGACACGTGTCCGACCCACCCCCCGTGGCCGTAGCAAAGAACCGTTTCGACGCTAGCACGCAAAACGCGTGTCGTCGGTGCGAGTTCGCAATCCGGCTCGACACACCCTCTGCTCGACACGTGATCGCAAACCTCCGCTGCACTCGTCGTTTCGGCAGGTCGGCGTTAGCGACTACCGTTGATCACACAGCAGTGGTCCTGCCAGGCAAAAGCGCCGGGGTTCGTTCGCCGAGCAAGCCTGCTCCAGGCACCGACCAGACTGACCGATGATTGGCAGAATGCCCGGCACCCGAGCACCCTCGGGCGCGCGCGGCCGTGTACCTCCCGTCGCGCCGAAGCAGCACACGGCGGATCCGCGCCATCCTGGCCGAATGTCCCAGCAACATAGGAATCCGCTACATCCGTCACGGCAGGCCAACCTCAGAACGAACACCGGCGCCACGTAGAGAGTCGTCACCTGCAACTAAGCCGAAGGCCGCCAGGTCGCTGACAGACCGAGCCAACACAAACCAGCCCGAGGTAGTTACACACGCAGAGGCACACGCCCATTCGCGCAAACGCGGAGCGGGTCGGCGGCTGGCCCTCCGCCGGGCCGGGGCTGCAACCCGCGTCGCACAACCGGATGTGCCCCTAGAACCCACCCGAGACTATCGGGCGCAACGTCAGTGAGTTTGCTACACAAAAGACAGCAAACTTACAGTTAAGCAGTTGCATTATTTGCGCCCGCGTTAACTGGCTGCCGTGCTGACCGGCCGCCCCACCCTGTCTCAGCTACGACGGAGTCGACGGAACGTTCACGTGAACTTGATCTGATCTTGAACTCGTTGCGCGTCATCACCCATACGGCAATGATCGGACCGCGACTCGCTGGCAGCCACCGCAGTGCGCGACCCCCGTCAGACGGCGCCCGCGTTCAGGACTGCTCGGCCGACCCTGTGCAGCACGACCACAGCTTGGCTTCGATGTCGTCGACGAGTGCGCGAAGGTGGTCAGTCAGATAGAAGTGATGGCCGCTGAACACTCTGGCCGTGAACTCCGCCGTCGTGCGATCCGACCAACCTGCGACCTTCTCTTCAGTGGCGACATCGTCCGCGTCGCCGAGGTAGGCGAAAATGGGGCACGACACCGTCACCTCGGGTGCGCACTCGTAGTTTGCGATCGCCTTGAGCCCCCGCAGCGTCGGCAGGATGTGAGCCGAGAAGTCCTCGTCTTGCAAGAACTCCGGGTTCACACCCGTGAACTCGGTGACCGCTTCGAGGAGACCGCGATCGGTATCCGGAATGTGGTCGTATCCGACCTGACCCGGTGCGGCACAAGCGGATACGAAGAGTGCGGCTACGGGGTTGCCCGCTTGTTCGAATCGGCGCGCAACCTCGAAGGCCACTAGCGCACCCATGCTGTGACCGAACAAGGCCAGCTCGGCCCCACGCTGCTCGCTCTGCGACAACTTTCCCCAAACCTGATCAGCGAGCTCGGGGATGCTGGTGAACGACGCAAGATCATGACTTCCGCGCCGCCCCGGATATTTCACGGCAACCCTCTGGACATCGGTTGTGAAGGTCTTCGCGAACGGAACGTAGAACTCTGCCGATCCCCCGGCGTGAGGAAAGATGTAGAGCTTCGGCGTGCGTCCTCTCACGTGGTCACCGTACCTCCACGTCGACCTCGCGCAACGCGGAAGGCACGTCTTGGTGCATCCCTGGCCGAGGCGTCATCGGGACGAGCTGTCGTTGCGCCCCGCCTACCCTTCGCGCCTCGGCGTTCGTCGCGCTGTCGCGGGGGTTCAGCAAACGTTGTTGGCCACAGCGCCTTTCGTCATCTGAGGTTCGGGTTGCCGAGGGTTACCGCAGCGGCGGCACGGCGATGTCGGTTCATGGCCGGGTCACCGCCCACGGGAGGAGTCAGGGGCATTGACCGTTGTTCACGCATCCCGGGGCGGGTGTTGCCTTCAACGTTGGGGATGCCTCCATCGTGGCGAGTGCGGTCGCGGGAGTGGTAGCGGTCTCGGTGGCGCCCACCTTCATGTTGGTCGGATCAACCGACATCGCCGGAACCGATGGTTGCGTGTACGTCCCGCCGGTCGACGAGGCGCCCGATCCGCCGGCGAGATTGCCGGAGGTGGCGAGGCCAGATTGGATGAGGCACAGGGCGATCGCGGCTAAAATCGCGGCGATGCCCACGATGAGGGCGAGTGATCTCTTGCGTGTGGCGTCCATGAAAGTCCTCCTTCTCGACCGACCGGAGACGCCCTTGGTCGTCGACCACCGCCCGCTGGACGTGCATCACATACACGGCGGGAGACGTTGTCGGCCTATGCTTTCATTCCTAATGACGCCAGAGCCACCGGTCAATCGATTCAGCCGCTATGTACGCATATGCGAAGTTGCCTTTCAGCAAGATCAATGCGACTGATTCACGGATGTCCCTGTCTTACAACGTTTTCACTCCGAAAGGTGGCACTCTCTTGCCAGCTAGCGGCCGGATTTTCAACGTTCCTTCAGAGAACGTCAGACGGAGTCACAGCTGTAGTTCACGGGGGCGTCACACCGGAATCGTGCTCGTGAACCACGAATTCTCCTGCCGTACAAGTCCATCGGAACTTCACACCTCTAGGTGACGACAGCTCGCCGCCGAATGTCGTGCGGCAGCCGGAATCTGATGCGACATGCGCCGCAGGTGTGGCACAGCTGTACGGCGGCAAGACGGGACGCAGCCGCCAACGCCTGCGAGCCCGGCAGATAGCTGGCAGGCCGGCTGCGGCCGAACATAGATGTCGGTTTTCCGCTAGTGCTGTCGGTGCCG
>JAOPWT010000247.1 GCA_025965555.1 Mycobacterium sp. | reverse complement strand
GCGCTCGGGCCGCCGTCGTTCATCTGCCCCGTGTCACCCGGCGTCAGCAGTCCGAGGCCGCTGACGGCGACGAAGCGGTTGCCCCTGTCCGTCAGATCCTTGATGACGGGAGTGGCCGCGTCGTAGTCGTCCGGCGAGCGGGGAGACACGACGAAGGGAGCGCCACCGACCGGCAGGATCATCGTGGTCAATGCCGTCCAGACCTCGTCGCCGCCGGACAGTGCCTGCTTGCCCGCGTAGGCGAGGGTCCCGGTCACCGCCGCATTCGCCGGGCCTCCGCCGCGCGTGTTGTCGAAGTAGGCGCCGAGGGGCGAGCTACAACCCGTCGACTTCCAGGAGCCGCCCTTCTGGCCGCGCACGTCGAAGAAGTTGGCGTTGATCGCGATCGTCGGCTTGCCCAGCGCCTGCCAGGCCTGGATGGGGGTGAACGTCTCGGAGGCCTGCAGGAGGCCCTCGCTGGTGCGCGCCCCGGGTGTCGACTCGCAGCGAGCCTGATAGCCGCGGTGGGAATCGACCAGCAGGCGCGGGGTGAGCCGCTTGGACGCGGACTTGATGATCATGAGATGGCCACCGCTGCCCATCTCATACCTACCGCCGCCGGCGTTGAGCATCGGCGCCGGATTGTTGCCACCGAAGTTGTAGACGAGGTAGGAACCGCGGGTGTTGGCGATCGCATTTGCGAGTAGTTCGCGGCCGTCGGCCGTCGGCCGCGTGCGCCGGGGCCACGGCCATCGTCGCCAAGACCCCACCCAGCGCCAGTGCCGTCGCCGACGCGACGATCCGCCGGAGGTTGCGGGTGGTAACAGGCACGGGAGGCCCCTATCGGGAGGTTGCTGACGAGAGCGGGAGGAGAGGTCACAGCAATCACAGTTGACTCACTGCTAACTTTGGTTACATCACCGGCACGATTGCGCATCGACCGCACCGCAGCGTCCTCGAAAGCGTTTGCGGGGTGTCTCCAACGACCCTCCGCGGCGTGGGTCGCTGTTCGCGTCGGCTTGAGATCCGCCGCGGCCGGGTACCTACCCCCGCATGCCTTCAGTTTCACGGACCTTTTCCGTCGCCGCGCCGCCGGACCGCGTCATCGACTACCTCAAGGACTTCGGCAACGCAGAGGAATGGGATCCCGGTACCCAGACGTGCACGCGCGAGGGCGACGGACCGATCGAGGTGGGGACGACGTGGCACAACGTCTCCAAGATCGTCGGGGTCACCGCCGAACTGACCTACACGTTGAACAAGCTGAGCAACCGCACACTGGTCTTCGTCGGCAAAAACGAGTCCTCGACGTCCGTGGACACCATCACGGTGGATGCCTCCGGTGCTGGCTCGGTGATCACCTACCAGGCCGACCTGGAGATGAAGGGTGCAGCCAAACTCCTGAGCCCGGCGATGAAGATCGTCTTCGAGAAGATCGCCAACGACACCGAGAAGCAGATGACCTCGGTGCTCAACGCGCTCTAGGGATCAGCGCTTTCTAAAGATCAGCGCCCCGGCGGCGCGAGCCGATAGATGGCGTCGGCCGCGTCGTCGGTGATGTACACCGCACCGTCTGGACCGACCACTGCCGCAACAGGTCTGCCCCAGCGGGATCCGTCGTCGGCCTGAAAGCCGCCGACGAGCGTCTGCGGATCGCCCAGATTGCCGCTGCCCCATGGGAAGAACGAAACCTCCGGGGCGCGGGGTGGCTGACGGTTCCACGAGCCGTGCACCCCGACCAACGCCCCGGTGGCATAGGGCGCGGGGAGGGCGCCGTCGACGAAGCTCATGCCCAGCGGCGCGGCGTGTGCGCTGAGGCTCTGCTCGATCGGTGGCAGGGCCGAGCAGTCGAGCCGCCTGCCATCGGGATTGGTCTGCACGTCGCGGATGAGGGCCAGGTTCGCCGGACCACCATCGGGATTGCAGTAGGGCCAACCCAATTCGCGTCCGGGCGTCAGCTTCGCGACCGACTCCGGTGGATGGTCGTTGACATAGCCGAGTACCACCTGGCCGTAGGACGGGCCCTGGTCGGGGACCTCGACGTTGTCGCGGTTGTTGACCGCCGTCCACACCGCGCCGTCGGGCGCGACCGCCAGGCCGGTGCCGTTGCGGACGCCGGTCGCAAATGGTGTGTACGGACCGCCGCCGGGCGGGATGCGCATGACGGTGGCCCGCTGTGGGGTTGCGGTGCGGTCCTCGGCGGAGATGTTCCCCGTCGAACCGATCGAGAAGTACACGGCGCCATCGGGTCCCACGGCGACGCTCTTGAGCGCATGCGCGTAGGCGCCGCCGAGTTCGGAGCTTCGCGCATCGGGTAGGCCTGCGGCGACGGTGCGCGGGTGGGTCACGACGCCGTCGGCGTAATCGAACGCATCGATCTGATCGCTCTCGGCGACGTAGAGCGTCGAACCCGCGAAGGCAAGGCCCTGTGGTTGGTCCATGCCGCCGACGAGCAGTTGCATCTGCGGACCGAGGCCGGACGGCTGCAAGCGGATCACCTGCCCCACGCTCGGACTCGATACCAGCAGAGCGCCATCGGGAGTCCACGTCGCCAGCCGCGGCTTCGGCACCCGCGCCCATACCGACATCGTCCAACCCTTGGGCACCAGCGCCTTTCGCGGCTGATCGAACGGGGCGGCATCGAAGTCGTCGGTGACCTGGAGCGTCACCTCTGCCAGTCCGGCCTCGCTGGGCGGTCTGGTCGGGGTGGTATCCGACGCCGGCGGGGTGCTCGATGAGCACCCCGCCAGAAGGAGGACGACGCCGATCAGCCCGACGGCCGCCGACGAACTACGTCGCTTACGCTGCGGCCAAGCTCGCATGCATCTCCCAGACCAGGATTTCGGAGGGTTCGGTTGCGGTGACCCGCTGGCCGCCGGACGCCGTGAACCGCACGGCGTCGCCTTCGTGCAGCGGCCCCGCGCCTTCCAGCACGACTTCGCCGCGCGGGACGAACAGGTGCAGGTACGGCGCCTGCGGCAACTCGACGGTGTCGCCGGGTTGCAGCCGTGCGCCACGCAGTGCGGCGTACTTGTTGCTGATACTGATGGCGGCGTCGCCTGCGTGCTCGGGCATGCCGGAGGCGATGGTCACCAGCTTGCCGCGCAGCAGTTCGTCGTCGATCTCGAGCTGCTGGTATCCGGGTGTGATGCCTGCCTCGTCGGGCACCACCCACATCTGGACGAAGTGCACGGGCTCGGAGTGCGTGCCGTCGCCGGTGAGCGTCCAGGAGTCGTTCTTCTCGGAGTGCAGAATCCCGCGGCCCGCCGACATGCGTTGCGCAAGACCGGGATAGATCACTCCGGAGTGGCCCGTGGAGTCCTGGTGCACCAGCGATCCGCGCAGCACCCAGGTGACGATCTCCATGTCGCGGTGAGGGTGAGTGTCAAAGCCCTTGCCTGGCTTCACGACATCGTCGTTATTGACCAGGAGCAGCCCGTGGTGGGTGTTGGCCGGGTCGTAGTTGCCGCCGAACGAGAACGAGTGCTTGGAGTCCAGCCAAGAGATCTTGGTGGCGGCGCGGTCCTGCGCGCGCCGGATGTCGACGCCGTCGGTCGTGGTGGTCATGGCGATCGCTCCTCGGGATCATGGCCAGCCTAGGTGGCTGTCACTGGACACGACAACTTAAATGATGTGTCATATATTCCATGTGGCTGTCCGAAGACCAGCAGCGGGTGTGGCGCAACTACCTGGCGATGAGCGCGGGACTCCAGATCGAGATGAACCGCCAGCTGCAGCGCGACTGCGGGCTGTCGCTCGCCGACTACGACGTCCTGGTGGCCCTCGATGAGCGGGGCGCGTGCCGGGTCAACGAACTGGGAGCGCGGCTGGGGTGGGAACAGAGCCGGTTGTCACATCAGCTGAGACGGATGCGATCCCGCGGGCTCATCGAGCGCCACGGCGCGGACGGCGACCGACGAGGCGCCACCGTGGAGCTGACCGACGCAGGCCGCTCGGCACTGGCGTCGTCGGCGCAGGGGCACGTCGACCTGGTGCGCGACATCGTGTTCGACGGTGTTGATCCGGCCGATCTCCGTGCGTTGGATCGCTGGACATCGCTGGTGCTGGAACGGCTGCGGGCACCGTCGGCTTAGTCTGTCTGCGTGGACATCAACGGAGCTAGTGCAATCGTCACCGGTGGCGCGTCGGGCATCGGGGCGGCATCTGCCCGCCAGTTGGCTGCCAAGGGAGCGCGAGTAGTCGTCGCCGACCTGCAGGCCGACCGCGGGCAGGAACTCGCCCACGAGATCGGCGGCGTGTTCGTCAGCGTCGACGTGACCAACACCGAACAGATCGAAGACGCGGTCAACACGGCCGTCGACCTCGGTCCGCTGCGCGCGCTGGTGAACTCGGCAGGCATCGGTTGGGCACAGCGCACCATCGGCAAGGACGGTGAATTCGCCTCGGCGCACAACCTGGACGCCTACAAGAAGGTGCTCGCCATCAACCTGGTCGGCACCTTCGACTGCATCCGGCTGGCCGCCACCGCGATGAGCCGCAACGAGCTCACCGATACCGGCGAGCGGGGTGCGATCGTCAACATGACCAGCGTGGCGGCCTTCGACGGCCAGATCGGCCAGGCAGCCTATTCGTCGTCAAAGGGCGGCGTCGTCGGCCTGACCTTGCCGGTCGCCCGCGACCTGTCCGCATCGGGCATCCGCGTCAACACGGTGGCGCCCGGTCTGATCGACACCCCGATCTACGGCGAGGGCGAGGCATCGGAGGCGTTCAAGGCCAAGCTCGGCGAGTCCGTGCTGTTTCCGCACCGCCTCGGCAAGCCCGAGGAACTCGCCTCGATGGTGATCGAGCTGATCACCAACTCGTACATGAACGCCGAGGTCGTCCGCGTCGACGGTGGCATCAGGATGCCGCCCAAGTAGCGCGTTACCAGTCCTTCTCGTCGAAGGTGACGACGCCGCGAATGTTCTTGCCGTCCAGCATGTCCTGGTAGCCGTCGTTGATGTTCTCCAACGAGTAGGTGTTGGTCACCATCTCGTCGATCTTCAGCAGGCCCGCCTTGTACAGGCCGACGAGCTTCGGCGTCTCGACATGAGAACTGCCACCGCCGAAGATGTTGCCCTTCAACGTCTTCTGCAACATGGTGAACAGGAACAGGTTGAGCTTGACGTCGACGTCGAGCATTGAACCCATGCCCGTCACCACGCAGGTGCCGGTCTTGGCCGTCAGGATCATCGCCTCTTCGACGTACTCGCCGCGCATCTCGCCGACCGTGATGATGGTCTTGTCGGCCATCAGCCCGTGGGTGACGTCGATCATCGGCCCGATGGCCTCGGCCATCGACGGGTAGACGTGCGTGGCGCCGAACTTGATGGCCTGTTCGCGCTTCCACTCGTTGGGGTCAATCGCGATGACGTGCCTGGCGCCGGAGATGACTGCGCCCTGTAGCGCGCTCATGCCGATGCCACCCACACCGATGATCGCGACCGTCTCACCCGGCTGCACCTCGGCGACGTTGGTGGCAGAGCCGAAGCCGGTGGGCACCGCGCAGCCCATGATGGCCGCGGTCTCGAAGGGCACGTCCTGGTCGATCTTGACGACCGAGTCCTCGTGCACCGTCATGTATGGCGCGAACGTGCCCAACAGGTTCATCGGTGACACCTCGTGCGAACCGGCGTGCACGCGGTTGGTGCCGTCGGCGATGGCCTTGCCGCCAAGAAGTACCGCGCCGCGGTCGCACAGCGAGCGGAAGCCCTTGAGACATGGCGGACAACTGCCGCATGCGGGGATGAACGCGAGGATGACGTGATCGCCTTCCTCGACGGCGGTGACGTGCTTGCCGACCTTGGTGACGACGCCCGCGCCTTCGTGGCCGCCGAGCGCGGGCAGGGCGATCGGGGTCGCGCCCGTCGTGAGGTGGTAGTCGGAATGGCACATGCCCGCGGCATGCATGCGGATCTGGACCTCGTGGGCCACCGGGTCGCCCAGATCGATCTCGTCCACCTTGAACGGCGTGTTCAGTTCCCATAGCAGAGCGCCCTTGGTCTTCATGGCGGCGATCATAGAACACGTTCCAGAAGACGCGCCAATATCGGCTCTCAACTGGCCATATAATGCACTACGGCATCTCGTTCGCGGGGTCGATCCCAAGAACTCGCGCTAGCGTGACCGGGTGCCTTGCGCCGCCGTTCGACTGGCTGCCGTCGTCGCCGCGGTGACGTTGCTTCTCAGTGGCTGCACCGCCGACCGCGCGGACCGATCGCGGGGCGGCCCGTGGCCACCGGACGCGGGTCGTGGTCCGTGCGAGGTGACCAAAGAGGGTGATGTTCCCGCCACCATGCGTGACGGCACGATCCTGCGGGCGGACGTCTATCGACCGCGCACCTCCGACCCCGTGCCGGTGATCCTGATGCGCACCCAGTACGGCAAGAGCGGCGCGCAGGCGGGGGCCCGCTACCAGCCGCCGGATTGGTTCGCCTCGCACTGCTACCTCGTCGTGGTGCAGGACATCCGGGGGCAGGGCGCATCCACGGGCGTCTTCAGCGAGTTCACCCACGACCAGACCGATGGCTACGACTCCGTCGAATGGGCTGCGGCCCTGCCGGGTTCCGATGGCAAGGTCGGCATGTACGGGTCGTCCTACGTGGGCGCGACGCAATGGTTGGCCGCCGTCACCGCCCCACCGCACCTCGTCACAATCGTGCCTGCCAACACCGCATCGGACTACTACGACGGCTGGACCTACGAGGGCGGCGAGTTCCGCTTGGCGTTCGTGCTGCCGTGGGCCATGGAGTCGATCGCCACGACCGCGGCGCAGAACCGCAATGACGTGGCGACAGTTCACGAACTCGCGGCTGCCACAAAGGATCCCACCCGCTGGCTGAACTTCCGTCCGTTCAAGGACCTGCCGCCGATGCAGCCGGGGAATGCGGCGGTGGCGCCATGGTACTTCGACTGGATCCGGCACTCCACGCGCGACGACTTCTGGCGGCAGTTCAGCATTCGCGACCGCTATGCGTCGGTCACCGTGCCCGTCATGCACTTCGAGGGCTGGTACGACGCCTTCCTCGCCGGCGGGGTGGAGAACTTCGCGGGGATGGTCGCCCACGGTGGCAACGACAATGCCCGCGCCAACCAACGCTTGGTGATCGGGCCGTGGGATCACGTCGACTGGGGCAGGCCGGATTCGACACCCGCACCGATGCTGAAGGCGATCGGTGCCGTCGGCGACAGTCCGATCAACACCCTGATGCTCGACTGGTACGACCACTTCCTGAAGGGAAAGGACAACGGTGTCGCGGGCACGCCGCGAGTGGATTACTTCCTGATGGGTGCCAACGTCTGGAAGACCGCGCCGAGTTGGCCGCTGCCGACGACGAAACCGACGGCGTACTTCCTGTCCGGGTCCGGTGGCGCGGACCGCGAGGGACAACTGGTCGACGCTCCACCGGCCACTGATCCACCGGACGGCTACACCTACGACCCGCGCTTCCCCGCGCCGAGCCTTGGCGGGCACTCGTGCTGCGGAGCCCAGTCCGGGCCGCAGGGACCCTATGATCAGACTCCGGTCGAACAGCGATCCGACGTCCTGGTCTACAGCAGTGCGCCGTTGCCGCACGACACCGAGGTGACGGGAGCGACGACGGTCAACCTCTGGGCCGAATCATCTTCTTCGGACACTGATTTCACCGCCAAGCTGACAGTCGTCAAGCCCGACGGCGAGATCATCAACCTCAACAACGGGATTCTGCGGACGTCGTTCCGCGACTCGCTGTCGAACCCGAGCCCTTCGACGCCCAATCAACCGATCGCGTACCGGATCCAGATCTGGCCGACCAGTTACGAGTACCGCGCCGGAGACCGCATCAGGCTGGAGATCTCCAGCAGCGACTATCCACAGTTCGCGCCCAATCCCAACACCGGCGAACCGTTCGGCCAGAGCGCCAACACCGTGGTGGCCACGCAGACGATCCTGCACGACGCCGCCCATCCGTCGAGCATCACGCTGCCGGTGATCCCCGCCGGCTAGCTGACTCCGCGAATGGCCACTTATCGCACGCATTTTGGCGAACTGCGTAGGATAAGTAGCCACTCGCGCCTGTGGATGGATTGAGCGCGGGACATCAGATTCGTCGCATCGTGGACCGGTGACGCCCTTTCTCGGAACTGAGGCACTGGCCCTCGGCCATGCGAGCCCGCGAACCCTTCAGAGCCGATACGAGC
>JAOPWT010000241.1 GCA_025965555.1 Mycobacterium sp. | reverse complement strand
CGCGGCGGTGGCGGTGACACGACCGCGGTGGCCGCCCCGGCCGTGGCTGCAGCGGGTGCCACGCACACCGCAACGCCCTCAGTCCCTGCCCTTCCACTCGCCGGCGGTTACGTGCCTGCCCCCAGTTCGCCTGGGCCAGACGGGATTCCGCAGACCGCACCGGTCGCACCTCGCGGATCCGCGCCGGACGCCACGGCTGCGCCATCGTCGGGGTACACCGTCGGCAGCGCGTTCAGCCCGTACGCGGTGCCGACCTCGGGCCTGGTGCCGACGACGCCTGGGGTCTTGGCAGGCTCACCGCCCACAGTTCCCCTGGCGCCTCGCGGATCGGCACCGAGCTGGTTGTCGGGAGCGCCGTCCGTCGCCGATCTCGGCTGGACGGATGCGCCGACGCCGACGCCCGCGGGCGACGAGGCGAACTACGGCTTCCTCACCGCGGTGCCGACGACGGTTGCCGCCGAGCCGGTTCCGCGGCTCGCCGACCACCACGAGGTCTTCGACGTCACCGCGATCCGCGCGGACTTCCCCATCCTGCGGGAGACCGTCAACGGAAAGCCGCTGATCTGGTTCGACAACGCGGCGACCACGCAGAAACCGCAACCGGTCATCGACCGCCTGGCGTACTTCTACGCGCACGAGAACTCGAACATCCACCGTGCCGCACACGAATTGGCGGCCCGCGCCACCGACGCCTACGAGGATGCCCGCGACACGGTCCGGCGCTTCATCGGGGCACCGAAGAGCGAGCAGGTCATCTTCGTGCGCGGGACGACCGAGGCCATCAACCTGGTGGCCTACGCGTGGGGCGCCAAGCACCTCACTGCGGGCGACGAGATCGTCATCACCCACCTCGAGCACCACGCCAACATCGTTCCCTGGCAACTGCTCTCGCAGCGAACCGGCGCCGTACTGAAGGTGGCTCCGGTCGACGACGCGGGCAATCTCCTGCTGTCGGAGTTCGAGGACCTGCTCGGCCCGAAGACCAAACTCGTCGCCGCGACGCACGTCTCCAATGCGCTCGGCACCGTGACGCCTGCCAAGAAGATCGTCGAGCTGGGGCACCGCTACGGTGCGCGCGTGCTCATCGACGCGGCCCAGTCGATCCCCCACATCCCCATCGACGTACAGGATCTGGGCGCCGACTTCCTGGTGTTCTCCGGGCACAAGATCTTCGGGCCCACGGGCATCGGCGTGCTGTACGGACGTGAGGACGCGCTCGAGGAGACCCCGCCGTGGCAGGGCGGCGGCAACATGATCGCCGACGTGACGCTGGAAAGGTCTCTCTACCAAGGGTTGCCGAACAAGTTCGAGGCAGGCACCGGGAACATCGCCGACGCCGTCGGGCTCGCCGAGGCGCTGCGCTACGTCGAACGGGTCGGCATCGAACGCGTCTCCGCCTACGAGCACTCCCTTCTCGAGTACGCCACCCCGCGACTCGGTGACATCCCCGGCGTACGGCTGGTCGGTACCGCGGAGGAGAAGGCCAGCGTGCTGTCGTTCGTGCTCGCAGGCCACGAGCCGTTGGAGGTCGGCAAGGCGCTCAACGCCGAGGGCATCGCTGTGCGGGCGGGACACCACTGCGCTCAGCCGATCCTGCGGCGCCTCGGACTGGAGGCGACGGTGCGTCCGTCGTTCGCGTTCTACAACACCTACGACGAGATCGACGTTTTCATCGACGCGGTGCGACGCATCGCCGAGGGTTCGGCCAAGTAGCGCACGCCTTGGCGCGAATCACGGTGCGCCAATCTCTGGGCAGGGCGGTGTGCGACCGGCAAGATGGCGCCATGAGTTACAGCGCTTCTCGAGACGACGGCACGTCTCGCAAGGTGATCGACGTCGCGGTGGGAATCCTCGTCGGCCTTCGCGGCTGTACCGAGCGCGAGGCGTTCGACGAACTGGTGGAGGTCGTGAACCGCACCGGCCTTGGCATCTTCAGCGTGGCCAGCAGCCTGGCGGCCGTTGCGAGCGGATCGTCCTCCGCCGGTGACAGCGAAGCCTTCAACGCCTGGGGTGAGCTCATCAGACGAGCACGCGCGGCGTCGCTGGCGACGACCTACTGACGCCGTGTCCGTGGCCTCGTCAGTTGCCCTGGCCACCCCGTCCGCGCGTCGCGAGATCCGGCACCGGATCCTTGCCGTTGATCAACCAGTCACCGAGGATGCGTGCCTTGTAGACCCGCGGGTTGTGCGAGGCTAGGGTCCTGGCATTGCGCCAATGACGGTCCAGCGCAAGCTCTTCCGATACCCCGGAGGCGCCGAGCGCGTCGAAGACGGTGGTCGTCGCATGCAGCGCGGCGGCGATGATCACCAGTTGCGCCTGGGTCACCGCGACGTCGGCGTCGATCAAGCGCTGCCTAGCTCCGCCGTCATCGGCCGTCAACCGGCCCGCGACGACGCGATCCAGCCCGCGGGCGGCCTGCGACAGGGCCGCCTCGGCGCCGAAGGCATCCGCGGACACCTCGCCGATCACCTGCAGCAGCTGAGCGTCCTCGCTGGGCACCTCGGAAAGGCCCTGCGGATAGTTGCGCTTGCGCGCCGTCAGCGCGGCAGAGCCGTCTCGCAGTGCGGCCCTGGTGATTCCGGTAAGCACCGAGAGCATCGCGATCTGATAGAAGTGTGACTGGTAGCCGAACCTCTCGGCGGCGGGAAACACGTCGCCGCGCTCGGCACGCACGCGCTCATACCGCGCGGTTCCGCTGGCGGTGGTGCGTTGCCCGAAGCCACGCCAGTCGTCCACCAGGGTGACGCCGGGATCGTCGGAGCGGACCAGTGCGGTCAGCAACTCACCGTCGTCCCCGCGGCCGAGCACGTCGAGCCAATCCGCGTACAGACTGCCCGTCGCATAGTATTTCGCACCCGTGACCCACCAGTGGTCATCCTCGGCCGTGACGGTGGTGACCAGATTGGCGAGGGTGACGTTGTTGGCCTCGGTCCATCCGCCGCCGACGAAGGCGCCTGCGAGAAAGCGCTTGATCCAGATGTCATTGCCGTCCGAGACCGGGGCGTTGAGGCGATCCTCCACGAACGCCGAGTGGTTGCGCCAGATGTGTGAGACGTTGGCGTCGGCCTCGCCGAGATCGGCCAGGAGCAGGAACGTCTGCTCCAGGGAAGCCCCGAAGCCGCCGTGGCTCTTGGGAATACGCAAGGTGCCGAATCCCGTGTCGATGAGCCAACGGACCTGATCGCGCGGGAAGATCCTCTCCTGCTCTCGATCCCGGCTGGCCTCGGCGATCTTCTCGAACGTGGGGTGAAACGCCGCCCGCAACTCCTCCACGTCGGCCGTGGGGGGCTGCAAGTAGGTGGTCGGTGCGGTCATGTCACCCCTCGTCCGTGTCGATGCGATGGGCGACCTGGTTCTCGACCGCGACGTATCCGATGCGCCGATAGAGCAGATGCGCGTTGCTGCGGTTGCGGATGTCGGTGCCGAGCGAGGCGGCGGTCAGTCCCCGCCGCAGTGCCGCCAGCCAGATCTTCTTGAGCAGGAGTTCGGCGATGCCACGCTTGCGGTAATCGCGTCGCACCCCGATGTAGTCGGTGTGCGCGCTGCGTTCCTCCGAACCCGCGGCGCCCGCGGTGTACGTCGAGCCGAGGACGTATCCGACGACCTCGCCCGCCTGGTCCAGCGCCGCGATGCTGAAATCCGGTGTGAAGAGCCGACTGTTGATGTGGTGGTTCCATACCTCCGGGGTCTTCGACATGTTGCCGAAGTGCTCGAGGAAGGTTTCGTACTGGAGCCTGCGCACCTGCTCGCCGAGGCCGCGCAGCGTCACCTCCGGCCATGACAGCACCGTGATGCCCTCGAGCGATGCCTCTTCCAGGGCGTGCAGGTCCTCGTCGTGCAGTGGCTTGCGGGTGCGGATGAACTCCCCCTCCAGACGGGCACCCCGCCGGACGAGGGCGCCGATCACCGCGCGCTCGTCGGCTCCGGTGAACGCCCGGAGATAGGCACCGGGGAGGGTCTCGGCCTCCTGCGTGAAGCGCGACACCGTCGCACCGACCACGTCGTCGACCACGTCGGGCGGCGCATCGGGTGCGAAGACGAACTGGGCCGTCAGCTCAGGCTCGAGTCCGTGCGGTTGGTGCAGAGCCGCGTACCCGCGCACCCGCTCGGCTTGGTCGCGAATCACGCTGGCACCGTTGGGCAGTACTCCGGAGAGTTGTTCGGCGACGTCGCGGGAGTCAGCCGCGAACTTTCGCCCGCCGAGTCCCTCGGTGGTGGCCAGGAAGTCGGCGATCGCGGGGTGGTCGAGCGTCGTCAACGGCGTGACGGACCACTGGTCGAGTAGGTCGGTCAGAGTCATGGTGTGACGGAGTCCTTCTCACCGCGAGAGAGCGAGTCGAGGATGCCCTCGTCAGCGAGACGCTGTTGCTCTTCGTCCGACAGCGTCTGGATGGTGCCGATGCGCTTGGCCACCTCGGGCTTGGTCCACTTGAGGTACCAGTACCACACCACCCCCACCAGGAGGATGGCTCCGAAGATGAACGGCAGGATGTTGAACGGGAATTCGGGCACCGGGTAGAAGTTGCTGAAGATGACGTAACCGATGGCCAGGGTGGCGGCTGCCGAGACGACCAGCCGGACGGGCGTGAGGGCCTTGATGCGGTACAGCCAAATGGGCGTCGCGATCACGACGAGAAGGTAGCTGATCAGGAAGCCCCAGGTCGCGACGTAGCCACCGTAGACGTCGAAGACGAGCCGACCGGCCGAGCTGAAGGTCGCGGCGACCGAGAAGACGAGGGCAAGCGCACCGACGAAGACGACTCCGACCCACGGGGTCTTGTTCTTGGGGTGCACCTTGGCAAGCACCTGGGGCAGCGCGCCTTCGTGCGCGAAGGTGAACAGGGATCGCGCCGCCGCCGAGGTGACCGCGGTGACGAAGACGATGAACGCGATTCCGACTGCGGCGCTGACGAAGTAGTTGACCCATGGCACACCGGTGTTCTCCGCCAGCTGCGGGAGCACGGCCTTGTCGCCGTCGATGGCGTCGAAGAACGGGATCTGCGGATACGTCGCGACGACGTATAGCACACCCAGCAGCGCCACCACCCGCAGCAGCGACCGCGCGATGTTGCGGTGGGCGTCCTTGGCCTCGGCCCCGAGGGAGGCCGCACTCTCGAAGCCGGCGTAGGAGCCGACCGCGGTCACCGCGGCGATGAAGGTGGCACTGACGGTCAGGTGCGTGGGATACCATTGCTCACTTTCGATCCGTAAGCCGTACGTCCCGTATGCCGCGACGACGATCACCAGGATCGAGGCGTTGGCGACCATCTAGAATATCAGCTCGTACTTCGAGGAGATCTAGACCCCACGGTAGGGCAGTTACACTGCGGCGGATACGACCACGATCACCAGCAGCATCCGGAACCACGGGGCCTGTGAGCCCAGCCCGACCGCCTCGAGGAACGAGTCCAGGTAGAGCACGCCACCGAGGGTTCCGGTCGTGGCGAACCCGATGTACCCGATCAGGAGACTGAATCCGGAGGCGTAGGCGAACCCGGGCCCCAGTCCGTTGCCGGTATAGGTGCCAAGGGATCCCGACGACACCGTCCGCTTGGCCTGGAAGCTGATGGTCACCGCGATGAGCAGCGCGATGACCAGGCCGACGAGGACGGCCCACGCGGCGCCCTTGCCTGCCGCCACGAAGAGCGAGAACGGGACGGTGGCGACGGCGACGCTGGGCGCAGCCGCGGCGAGCCCCTGAGCGAACACGCCCCAGAACCCGACGGCATCGCGTTCGAGGCCGGTCGCTTCGGTCGGAGCCAACGCCCGACCGGACAGTTCGACCTCGGGCCGACTTGATGTGGACATGACGCACTGCCTCTCCGGCCGGTGTGCGCAAAGCGTTGACACACAGGCATTTAACGTATCGATGGTGTAGTGGTTACAATGCCGCAACACGTGCCGCGGCGTCAGCCATCAGAATCGGCGGGATTCTATTTCCCGACGTCGCCGGAAGGCGGCACCCGGGTGGTCGTCCGGCAGCAGCGCCGCCCCGTGGGGAAACAGCTTCTCGCGCAGCGTCGTCGGATCGCCGGTCTCGCGGGCTCGGCCGGTGCGACGGAGTTCCGGGATCAGATGGTGCGCGACGTCGGCGAAGCTACCGGGCGTCACGTGGTAGGCGATGTTGAATCCGTCCACGCCGGTGCGCTCGGCGTAGGCCTCGAGGTCGGCGGCCACGGTACGGGCCGACCCGACGAAGAGCTGACCCCCGAACCCACCCAGCCCGCCGACGTAGTCGCGCAACGTGATTCGCTGCCGGACGTCGGCGTCGTCGACCGTGGCGAGGATCGACCGACTGGCGTCGGTGTCGAACTGCTCGATCGGACGGTCGACCCCGTAGCCGGCCCAGTCGACGCCGCTCAGCGCCGACAGCAGCACCAACCCTCCCTCGAGGTCGTGGTATCTGGCCAGTTCCCTTTCCTTGGCGCGAGCCGCGGAGTCGGTCTCGTCGACCACGATCTCGATCGAGGTGAGGAACTTGATCGCCTCGGGTTTGCGTCCGTGTCCCACCGCTCGCCTACGGATGTCTTCGACATTGCGACGCAGGACCTCCGGTCGCGGGTCGCTCGCGAAGACCAATTCGGCATTACGGGACGCGAATTCGCGTCCTGCCAGTGAGGTACCGGCCTGGAAAAGCACGGGAGTTCGTTGCGGCGAGGGCTCGACCAGATGCGCGCCGGGCACGCTGAAATAGGTGCCCTCGTGTCCGATGCCGTGGACCTTCGTCGCATCGGTGTAGATGCCACGCACCCTGTCTCGAACCACGGCGTCGGACTCCCAGGAGCCCTCCCATAGTTTGTACGTGATCTCGAGGAACTCCTGTGCCATGGCGTAACGCTCGTCGTGTGGGATCTGCCGATCGCGGCCGATGATGTTGCGCGCTGCACTGTCCAGCAACGAGGTGACGACGTTCCAGC